>NZ_LWFI01001276.1:0-920 GCF_001635735.1 Oleiphilus sp. HI0067 | reverse complement strand
AACTGCATTCAAGTTATCTATTCAAATGGTCCTGATCAAGTTGATTACACTGAGTACGGCATTAACGATGCACTAGTGATTGATAATACTGGTATCTGGCGTGATGAAGCAGGTCTTGGCCTGCACTTGAAATCAAAAGGTGCAGCTAAGGTGTTATTGACTGCTCCTGGTAAGGGCGACATTAAGAACGTTGTTTACGGCATCAATAACGATGTGATCGAGTCGAGCGATACGATTCTTTCTGCTGCTTCATGTACAACAAATGCGATTACGCCTGTATTGAAAGTTATCAACGATGAGTATGGCGTGGTAAATGGTCACGTTGAAACTGTGCATGCGTTTACAAACGATCAGAATTTGATTGATAACTACCATAAAGGTAGCCGTCGTGGTCGCAGTGCTCCTCTGAATATGGTTATCACTGAAACGGGAGCAGCAAAGGCGGTTGCGAAGGCGCTTCCAGAAATGGCTGGTAAGTTGACTGGTAATGCTATCCGGGTTCCTACGCCTAATGTTTCTATGGCTATTCTTAGTTTGAATGTTTCGCGCGAAGTGACTATTGAAGAAGTAAATGACTTCTTGCGTCACACAAGCTTGCATTCAGAGTTTTCAAAGCAAATTGATTTCACGAACTCGAACGAAGCAGTTTCAAGTGACTTTGTTGGTAATCGTCGCGCGGGTATTGTTGATGCGCAAGCGACTATTGTCAGTGGTTCGCGCATTAATTTGTACGTTTGGTACGATAACGAGTTCGGTTACAGTGCTCAGGTGATTCGAATTGCGAATCAAATGTCTGGTGTGGAGTATCCTACATTCCCTATACATCCATAAATAGCCGCTCAAGATATAAAAAAACCGCTCAATGAGCGGTTTTTTTATGCCTAATTTAAAGGGGTTAACTGACAATTGGTGATTATAGT
>NZ_LWFI01001275.1:0-2054 GCF_001635735.1 Oleiphilus sp. HI0067 | reverse complement strand
CGGAGGAGGAAAAAATCCTTCCAATGCAGCGCCTTAAGGTATTTAAGCGAGTTGCATGGAAAATTTGTATCCAAATTCGAAAAGAATGGGGTATGTCTGAGGAGTTTGATCAAGCGCTCTACGATATGGGAGATGCCATGCGTTTGCGCAAGTACTCAATTGTCTATGATGCGATCATTCTGGCGCAATATTCTGCTGTTGAAGCCTCGGCTAAACCTCCCATCAGTATAGAAAAACTTTCTCTGCTGACTGAGTCGGACGAGTTTGTAAATCAAACGGTTTTGTTATCGTTGAAATCAACAATTGAAGGTTAGTTCGACAAGACTAAATGCATGTCGTTCCAGCGTAATCCTCCGTGACTCGATTCTGACGTCCCGTCATCAACAAACCCAAATTGTTGATAAAAACCGACGAGCTCCTCTTGGCAGATAAGATACATCGCTGACTTTTGCATCGCCTGCATCATAGCAATAAATTCGTGCATTAATGCAGTGGCATAACCTTGGTGCTGGAAATCAGGATACACAACCACTGACATGACAACGATATTTGGGCCTATTGGATCATGACCGATGAGTTCTTTGAATTCCTCATCACTTAGGGAGACGTCAAAACATGCTCCGCAATTGATGAAACCGATGATTTGCGACTCTTTTTCTAGAACGAGAAATCCCTCGGGATAAGTCTCAATACGTTGTTGGATTTTTTCTCGAGTGGCAGCTTCATCGCCCGCATAGCCTTCTTGTTCTATTTGAAAACAACGATCAGTGTCGGAAGGTGTCGCAGAACGAAAAGTCAGTGAAGAATGCATAAGTGCCTCTAAGCGATGAATAAAGTAATACTAAGCACCAAGGGGCTTACAATTGCGCTAATGACGTTAATGCAAGTGCTTTTGGATTATTCGCAATATCATCACTAGACGCTTCGCCTCAATAAACGCGTACATGCTCAATGGCAAGGTAATCAAACTTAGCAAAGTAAGAATCGGTAGCTGTGATAGATAAACGCTAACTGTTATGGAACCATAGCCGACTAGGTAGAATACACCGAGCATATATGTGCTTAATTGGATTCCTTATACGATCGGGAAGGTGCGTCGACCAACGTTTTTGTCTGCGTGAATATCCGGATATTGAGTAAGTAAAAGCAAGTTATTACTCAAACAAAATGGTAGCAGCAGAGCTAGATAAGCGAGTTGATCATAAGTCTTCGCGATCACTAAGAAGTTTCCGGCGACTATAACAATTCTAAATCCTGCGCCGGGCGCAATCAAGCATACCCATGGTAATCGATTAATCCATGGTGAATACAAGGCACCAAGGCAATACCAGCTATTCCAAGCGGTAGAAGTATGAGGCCTACAGAATAAACAAAATACAAACCGATCAGTGCGGTAAGACTTAGGCTGACTAACCCAAGGATGAGAGCATGCTTCAGAGCGCTAGGATTATTTGGAAGAGCGCCACTGCCTCCACTAAAAGGCGTGCGTTCAGTCTTAAGATCAAGACCAGATTTAAAATCGATGTATTCGTTCAGTGAATTGACGCTAGCATGTGCCAGAAGAGCTGCAGCAAATATTAGAATGAGGTCGATCAGTTTAAAACTATACCCAGCCTGATAAGCCAAACTTAACCCCAATAAAACACAGACTGGCGCTAAGATAAGAAAGGGTGGTCTGGTTGTTTGAATGGCGCTTTGTAGTTTCGAAGGGCTAGGGTTTTGTAGGTTGACAGACATGGAGGCTCATCCACTGTTTAAGAGTTTTAAACTCGTTACATGAGCTGTTTATATTAGATAAGAGATCAGTAGATGTTAAACAAAAAAGGCGAACCGTTTAGTTCGCCTTTTTGCTGGATCGTAAACAGTATTAATTACTGTGGAACGATGTTCTCAGCTTGTGGGCCTTTCTGGCCTTGTGTTACTTCAAAATCAACTTTTTGGCCTTCAGCCAATGTTTTGAAGCCTTCGCCTTTGATTTGACGGAAGTGAGCGAAAACGTCTGAGCCATTTTCTTGAGCGATAAAACCAAAGCCTTTAGTTTCGTTGAACCATTT
>NZ_LWFI01001274.1:0-1776 GCF_001635735.1 Oleiphilus sp. HI0067 | reverse complement strand
CTTTGAAGCATCAGAGCAACGCAATACGCGTATGATCTGCGGTAAGGTAATGATGGATCGCAACGCGCCAGAGTTCCTCACCGACACACCAGAAAGCTCTTACCAAGACAGCAAAGAGTTGATCGAAGCATGGCACGAGAAAGGCCGTCAGCTTTACGCGATCACACCGCGTTTTGCGATCACCTCTACGCATGAGCAATTGGAAAAAGCTGGCCAGTTAATGGCAGAGCACCCAACCACGTTCATGCAAACACACATCAGTGAAAACAAAGACGAAGTCGCTTTCGTTCGTGAGCTTTTCCCTGAAACCAAAGACTATTTAGACGTTTACGACCAGTACGGTTTGCTAGGCCCTCGCTCAGTGTTTGCTCATGGTATTCACCTTGAGCCTCGCGAGCACGAACGTCTTCGCGAAACAGGCGCAAGCGTGAGCTTCTGCCCCACTTCTAACCTATTCCTAGGTAGTGGCTTGCTAGATGTAGAAAAGCTTGAAAAAGAGAAAGTGAGCTACTCCGTTGCAACAGATGTTGGTGGTGGCACAAGCTTCTCTATGCTTCAAACTTTGAACGAAGCTTACAAAATCTGTCAGCTACAAGGTCAAAAATTAAGCCCACTTAAGAGCTTGTACTTGGCGACCTTAGGCAACGCAAAATCACTTCAACTAGACGACAAGATTGGTTCATTCCAGGCAGATCGCGAAGCTGACTTTGCGGTACTTGATTACGATTCAACACCATTGATGAGTTTGAAGCAGTCGAAGTGTAAAACACTCTTCGAGAAGCTGTTCGCAATGATCATTTTGGGCGACGACCGCTCAGTTAAAGCAACTTATGTCGCGGGCGAACTTGCCCACGAGAAACAATAAGGGATATTTACAATGGAAGCTTATTTCCTAGAGTGGTTAAACCTATTCTTCCGATGGTTCCATGTCATCGCGGGTGTCGCGTGGATTGGCGCGTCGTTCTATTTCGTATGGCTTGATAACAGCCTTGAAAATCCGCCGCAGTGGAAAAAAGACAAAGGCATCGGTGGTGACCTTTGGGCAATCCACGGTGGTGGTTTCTATGAAGTTGCCAAGTACAAGCTTGGGCCAGAAGCGATGCCTAGGAACCTTCACTGGTTCAAGTGGGAAGCCTATACAACATGGTTAACCGGTATGGTGATGCTATGGATTGTATACTACGTTGGTGCAGAGAGCTTCTTAATCGACAACAGCAAGCTTGAACTTAGCCAGTGGGAAGCAATTGGCCTTGGTATGAGCTTCATCGCTATCGGTTTTGCAGTTTACGAGATTCTTGTTAAAACGCCTCTTCGTTATAAAGACGGTGCGTTTGGTCTTGTACTATTTGCCTTCCTAGCTTTCTCGGCTTGGGTTGCAGACCAACTATTCTCAGATCGTGGTGCATACATCCACGTAGGTGCGCTGATCGGTTCTATCATGGCGGGTAACGTATTCTTCGGCATCATGCCTTCACAGCGTGCGCTTGTTGAAGCGGTACAACGTGGTGAAGCGCCTGATCCTAAGTACGGTGCATTTGCGAAGTTGCGTTCCACGCACAACAACTACTTAACGCTACCGTTGATCTTCATCATGATCAGCAACCACTACCCAATGACTTACTCGCACGAGTACGGCTGGGCAGTATTGGCAGCAATAATCTTTATCACTGGTTTCGCACGTCACTTCTTTAACTTGCGTCACCGTGGCGAGTTCAAGCCTGTGATCCTAGTGATTGCAGCGGTCATGCTTGTAGCACTTGCTGGCGTTATGGCGCA
>NZ_LWFI01001273.1:0-2781 GCF_001635735.1 Oleiphilus sp. HI0067 | reverse complement strand
ATCAGTGGGAACTGCAAGCAAAACGGCTGATTAACTTTACGCCTGTGTCGTAAAGGAAAAACGATGTACGACTTACTGTACGTATGCGCGGTAAGTGGTTTTTAAACAAGCATATTGAGGAAAATATCATGGCATTAAGCGCAGCAGAAAAAGCAGCAATTCTTAAAGACTACCAACAATCTGAAGGCGACACTGGTTCTCCTGAAGTTCAAGTTGCATTGTTGACTCATAACATCAACAAGCTTCAAGGTCACTTCAAAGGTAACAAGCAAGATCACCACTCACGTCGTGGTTTGATTCGCATGGTTAACCAACGTCGTAAGCTTCTTGATTACTTGAAAGGCAAAGATGCAGATCGTTACCTTTCTTTGATCGGTCGTCTAGGTCTACGTCGCTAATCTCGAATTAGCAGCGAGACAAACAAGGGTAAATGGTTACAAGAACCAACTCCCAAGTTTAGTTGTAGTACCGGAGCGCTTTAGGGCCCTCCGGTATTTTCGTTTTTAAGACAATCGTAATTCTATTGTTATGCGATTGATCTATTGTAAGTACGTGATTTTGTAGGTGTCTAAAACGAGCACCAGTGCATTAAAAATCAAAACACGAATAGGGTAGCTTCATAGGTTTGCAGTAAAGTTTTATAGCTGAGTGCTTTAGAAAATTTGCGTTTACGTTATTTTTCTAAAGTATTGAGCATAAAGCTTTAGTTGTAGTGATCGATGAGGCGTTCTTTTTATATTTAAAAGTAAAGGAGCCGATGTGAATCCGGTAACTAAACAATTTCAATACGGTAACTCTACCGTTACGCTAGAAACTGGTCGTATTGCACGTCAAGCCGCAGGTGCGGTGATGGTAACGGTTGACGATACTTCTGTATTGGTAGCAGTGACTGCTTCAAAAGAAGCAAAGCCAGGTCAAGATTTCTTCCCGCTTTCAGTTCACTACCAAGAGCGCCAATACTCAGTTGGTAAAATTCCTGGTGGTTATATCAAGCGTGAAAATCGTCCAAGCGAGAAAGAAACACTAACTTCGCGTTTGATCGACCGTCCAATTCGCCCACTTTTCCCAAATGGTTTCGTGAACGAAGTTCAGGTTGTATGTCAGGTTATGTCTGCGAACAAAACGCAAGACCCTGATATTGCAGCAATGATTGGTACGTCTGCAGCGCTTGCTGTTTCTGGCGTTCCTTTTGCTGGTCCTATCGGTGCAGCACGTGTTGCGTTCACTGATGAAAATGGCTACTCACTTAACCCAACTAACGAAGAGCTAAAAGACTCTTTACTAGACATGGTTGTAGCGGGTACGAAAGACGCAGTATTGATGGTTGAGTCAGAAGCAAAAGAGCTTACTGAAGACGAGATGCTTGGTGCGGTTCTATTCGCTCACCAAGAAATGCAAACAGTGATCAACGCTGTATCAGAATTCGCAGCTGAAGTTGGTACTGAGCAGTGGGAATGGTCAGCACCAGAAGTTAACATTGTACTAGCAGACGCGATCAAAACGCAGTTTGCTGAAGGCATTACTGCTGCATACAGCACAAGTGACAAAATGGCGCGTTACGGCGCATTGGGCGAGCTTCGTAACCAAGCAGTTGCAGCGATTGCAACAGGTGAAGAAGGCGCAGCAAGCGAAGAAGACGTTAAGGCTTACTTCAGCAAGCTAGAGAAGCAAATCGTTCGTGGTCGTATCATTGCGAAAGAGCCGCGTATCGATGGTCGTAACAATGAAACAGTTCGTCCAATTTCTGTTGAAGTTGGCGTACTTCCAAATGCACACGGTTCTGCATTGTTTACTCGTGGTGAAACGCAAGCAATCGTTGCGACTACGCTTGGTACTACGCGTGACGCACAAATCGTTGACACACTTGAAGGCGATACTAAAGAGCACTTCATGTTGCACTACAACTTCCCTCCTTACTCAGTAGGTGAGTGTGGTCGTATGGGCGCACCAGGTCGTCGTGAGATTGGTCACGGTCGTCTTGCTAAGCGTGGTGTTCAAGCGCTTATGCCAAACGAAGAGGAGTTCCCATATGCAGTACGTGTTGTTTCAGAAATCACTGAATCAAACGGTTCAAGTTCTATGGCTTCTGTTTGTGGTTCAAGCTTGGCATTGATGGATGCAGGTGTTCCACTTGCAGCACCAGTTGCTGGCATCGCAATGGGTCTTGTTAAAGAAGGCGACGGTTTCGCAGTTCTGACCGACATCCTTGGTGACGAAGACCACCTAGGCGACATGGACTTTAAAGTAGCGGGTACTGACGAAGGTATCACAGCGCTTCAAATGGATATCAAGATCGAAGGTATCAACGAAGAGATCATGACGATTGCGCTTAAACAAGCTCAAGATGCTCGTTTGTTCATCCTTGAAGAAATGAACAAAGTCATCGAGAACCCTCGTGAGTCTGTTTCTGATAAAGCACCTGCGATGCACAACATGTCTGTTCACCCAGACAAGATCCGTGACGTAATCGGTAAAGGTGGTGCGACTATCCGTTCAATCACAGAGCAAACTGGTGCATCTGTTGATATCGAAGACGACGGTTCAATCCGCGTTTACGCTGAAAACAACGAAGCAGCGCAAGCAGCAATCAATATGATCGTAGCGATTACTGCAGAAGCAGAAGTTGGCCAAACTTACGAAGGTAAGGTTGAGCGTATCGTAGACTTCGGTGCATTCGTTAATATCTTGCCAGGTAAAGACGGCTTGGTTCATATCTCTCAAATCTCTGAAGAGCGTATTGAGAATGTGGCTGACGTACTTTCTGAAGGTCAGATGGTTAAA
>NZ_LWFI01001272.1:0-1476 GCF_001635735.1 Oleiphilus sp. HI0067 | reverse complement strand
GCCAAAAAGCGCGCCATTGAAGCCAAACAATACTTCCTTGACAAAGGGGTTTCGGCCGAACGTGTTGCGATTCTCGGGCGTGGAGAGCGCGAGGCACTTCGTAATAGCAAGGGAGAGGATAGCGATCTCGCTAATAGAAGAATTAAATTGGAATTCTATCGAACGGAGCTAGGTGCAGAATGAGCCCCTTAATGAAACTTATCTTATTCGTGGCATTCAGTGTTTTGATGGGATGCACTGATGACAATCCCATTTTTGCCAGTTCAAGTAATATAAATAGACAACTGACAATCGTTCCGTTGCAAACGACTCTAAACAAAGGTACCTCACAAGTTTATCAAGCCTATGTTGTTAGTAGTGACGGCTCACAGCTTAACGTAACAAGAGATTCTGTCTGGAGTGTTGATCAAACAGCACTTGCTGCGATTAGCCAAAGTGGTCTTTTAGAGACTTTAGAAGCGGGAGAGCTCACGGTTTCAGCCCAATATCAAGAGTTGGTGGCCACAGCAAATCTTATTGTCACTGACAAAGTGATCACAAGTTTTTCTGTATTGCCACAGGAAGTGATTACGTTAGCAGGTTTAGAGCGTCAATTTTTAAGTTTCGTTGAATTTGATGATGGATCTAATCAAGATGTGACAGTCGATACCCAGTGGACGTCCTCTGATCCTGACATTGCAAACTTTCCTGGTCGACCGGGCAACGCGCGAGCGATTCTAGCAGGGCTTGTAACAATATCGGCTGAGTTTAATTCCTTCTCTGACACTGCTTCGCTAGAGGTCATTTCTGGAGAACCTACAGAGTTTTTAATTACACCTCCTGTCAGCTACGTACCAATCGGTGTTAATGAAAATTATTCAGCAAGTATTGCACTTGCAACGACCCCTGTTGAATATCTAGATGTTACCGAACAAGTGGTATGGTCGGTTGATGAGCCAAAACTCGCTTTCATTTCAAATGATATTGGACTGAAAGGCCAAGCTACGGCGAAAAGCGAAGGCGTTGTTATTGTCTCTGCAAATCTCAGTTTCGCCGGTCAGTCTGCTGTCGCGAATGCTGAATTAAACGTTATTCCAATTCAACTGGAAAGCATCGAGGTTAACCCTGAAAATATAACAGTTGTACGTGGTACTGATGGGCAATACGTAGCAACCGGTATATTTAATGATCAGCAAAGTAGGGACATCACCGATACGGTGGTATGGTCTTCATCCAACGACACCGTGGCAAAAATTGAGACCTTTGGAGCAAATAGTGGTCGTGCTGTAGCGATTAATCCCGGCAAGACAGATATTACGGCTGCGCTTAATGGTCTAAGTGATACTGTGACGGGTACCGTTGTCGCGCCCGAACTCAATACACTGCGCGTCTATCCACAAAACGCCTCTATTCCACTTGGTGAATCACAACCTTTTAGTGCCTTCGCCGATTATAGCGACGGTACTTCGCAGGACGTTTCGAATCGTGTCGCTTGGA
>NZ_LWFI01001271.1:0-2485 GCF_001635735.1 Oleiphilus sp. HI0067 | reverse complement strand
TAACTGCGCCGGGTTATCGTCCCAAAGCACAATATCAATACGCTCATTACCTAGCTCACCCGATACAGCTTGTACACGCGCTCCGCGCATACCTACACAAGCACCAACTGGGTCGATACGCTTGTCATTTGTTTTAACTGCAATCTTTGCGCGAGAACCAGGGTCGCGCGCCGCACCACGAATTTCAATCACTTCTTCTGAGATTTCTGGCACTTCAATACGGAATAGCTCGATCAGCATTTCTGGCGCTGAACGACTTAAAATCAATTGCGGTCCACGTAGATCTTGACGAATTTCTAGAAGCAAAGAACGAACACGATCACCCATGCGGAATACTTCACGACCCACTAGATTTTCACGTGGAAGTAAGGCTTCAGCATTATTTCCGAGATCAACAATCACGTTATCACGCGTTACTTTCTTAACAGTACCTGAGACCAATTCTCCAACGCGGTCACGATAGCCATCAACGATTTTTTCGCGTTCAGCTTCACGTACTTTTTGAACAATAATTTGCTTAGCAGCTTGTGCACCGATACGACCAAAAGCAATCGACTCAACCTGCTCTGTGTGAATATCACCTGGTTGAAGCGCTGTATCAATTTCTTCAGCTTCTTCCATAGTCAGCTCAGTACCTAAAGCAGGCACTGCATCGTTGCTCACAACTAACCAGCGACGAAAAGTATCGTATTCACCCGTTTTGCGATCGATATTTACTAAAATATCGGCTTCTTCCTCGTCTTCATAACGCTTTTTAGTTGCTGTCGCCAATGCCAACTCAATAGCTTCGAAAATGACTTCTTTGTCAACGCCCTTTTCGTTTGAGACCGCCTCAACAACCAGCAGAATTTCTTTGTTCATCGCGTCGTTTGCTCCAATAATCCTAATCAATCAAATTGCGGTACGATATTCGCTTTCTCAATGCCTTCAACTGGGAACAAGTATTCTTCTTGATCCACCTGAATCACCACATCATTCCCTTCAACGCCTTTAATCAAGCCGTTGAACTTTCGTCGACCTTCAAATGGCATTCTTAACTTCAATGCAACTTGATGGCCTTTAAACCTTTCATAATGCGCAAGTTCATATAATGCGCGATCCATTCCCGGAGAAGACACCTCAAGGGTGTAATCACCTGCAATAGGGTCTTCAACGTCAAGCACGGCACTCAATTGGCGACTTACTTTTTCGCAATCCCCTAGCTCAATACCGCTCTCACGTTCTTTACCATCTTCGCCCACTTCCGAGCTCTCTGGCGTTTCAAGACTTTCTATATAAATTCGCAACATTGAGTGCTTACCTTGAGACAAGAAATCAATGCCCCAACACTCATAACCTAGCCCTTCTACGACCGGCTTAATAATGTCATTTAGTAGCTGTTTTTTAGCTGCCACTACGCCTCCAATGGGTTCGTTTTCATTGTTGCAGAAACAAAAAATGGGCATAAAGCCCATCAGTACAAAAAAGCCCCTACAATGAGGGGCTCTTTACAAAACTGCTGTAAGGAGAGCCTCAACTGGCGTATAGCCCAAACTCAGAAATTCTGAGCCGCTCCAAATACTGGCGGCATTATAGGCAGCTATACAGCAAGGGTCAACATAAAACAAAAAGCCCGTACTCGTACAAGTGCGGGCTTTTTTATTATTGGTGCCGATGGACGGATTTGAACCGTCACGAGCATAGCTCACCACCCCCTCAAGATGGCGTGTCTACCAATTCCACCACATCGGCATACTCAATTGATTAACTCAATTAAGTGAAAACTTATTGGCTACTCCAATTCAGGAGCGGCATTGTCTTCGTTTTGCGCTTCCAACTCAAGGCTTTCTTCAGAATTTTCTTGAGTTTCTAGCGTAGAAAGCGTCGTCGCTTCTTGAACGCTCAATGCAGCTTGCTCTTTAGCAATATAAGCAAGACTAATACTGGTCGCGAAAAATACAACAGCCAACCATTTTGTAGACTTTGTCAGGAAGTTACCGCTACCTTGGCTACCGAATACTGTTTGAGAAGCACCGCCACCAAAAGAGGCTCCCGCTTCTGCTCCTTTTCCTTGCTGCAATAGCACAAGAACAACAAGCGCCAACGACACCAAGATGTGAACTACGATTACCGTTGTTTCTAAAAATTCCATATTACTCGCAACCTACTACAAACTCGATTCGTCAGGCCGACTGACAAATCTCAAAAAACTCATCAACTTTAAGTGACGCTCCACCTACTAGACCGCCATCGATATCCGGTTGAGCAAACAACTCTTTCGCTGTTTTGCTGTTTACACTTCCACCGTAAAGGATAGTAAGCGAATCCGCCCACTGCTCATCTAGTTCTCGCGCCACACTGCGCAAATGAGCGTGCATTTCTTGTGCTTGATCAGGCGTGGCAGTCAACCCCGTACCTATCGCCCAAACAGGCTCATAGGCAACTACTAAGTTTTTCAACTGATCTACCGAAAACCTCTCTAGCACTGCCTTGAGCTGATTTTCAA
>NZ_LWFI01001270.1:0-1342 GCF_001635735.1 Oleiphilus sp. HI0067 | reverse complement strand
GGTGTTTGATTATTCCAGCGTTTAAAAGCTCGGCGAAAATTTGAGCTGTCGTGATAGTTCAAAAGGGTAGCGATAGCCTCTACAGACATTCTGGAATTGCGTAAATAGTCTTGTGCCTGTTGACATAAAATATCGTCACGTATCTTTCTGAAGCCCGAATCTTCTCGCTCTAGATNACGGGCCAATGTTCGCTTACTAACGAACATAGCGGCTGCGGCATCGTCTTCTGATAAGGTTCCTGGAGGGTGTGAAAGCATTAATTTTTGAAGTTTGTATGTGTAAGAGCGCTCATCAGAATTGATGGTAGAGAGCATCTGTTCGCACTGCTTGAAAGCAAGTTGATAGTTTTCATGATTCGCAGAAACGTTATGCTCTCTGCAAGCTTCAATTGGGATTTTTACGATGGTATGAGTTTGAGAAAATAGTATTTCTCCTGGAATGCAATCGCTATAGCGTGCGTTGTAGTTTGGTTTCGGATGAATGAAGCTTGTAATCGCTGAATTCAGCGGGTGCCCCAGCAAGTGTTCTGCGCAATCAAAAAATGTAATGGCAGACGCCTCGGTAATGCATCTTAAAATTTCTGGCTTGAGATCTAGTTCGACGTGATAGTAAACGGATAACCAGTCGCCTTCAGCGCGAAGATCTAAGCTCACAAAACTCATTCTTGTTGGGGAGAACGTTTGAAACCCTTGTAGGGCAGTCATCAAGTTTGGACTGCTATTTACAAGAAAACCCATCGCTCCATGGGCTGCTGGGGTCAGCATTTTTCCAATCGCTAATCCGAAGGCTTCGTCTCCAGAAATTGAAAATGCATTTTCAAGCAAAGTGATTTGTTGGTCTGCCGTGATAAGCGTACTTTCATCTAAAAACTCATCGACGCTTAAGTTGGTGTGCGCCAGTAATTTAGGGAGGTCTTGAACCAAGAGTCCTAATGCACGGGCTATCAGTCTTGAATAGTTCGAGGGGATGGTTGCGGCTTCGTTCATCGTTATCGCGATCTCATGTCACTGTGGTGGTGGATAATGCCAATAGTGGTCGTCTTTCTTATAGTGTCTTTAAATGACCCTGTGATGTCAATAAATGACTCTCGAATGGCAATAAATGACCTCCCTTGTATGTGTTTGACACTCTAATCTTTGCCTAACTTAATCAGAATCGCACGTGAAAATAATAAGAGGTAAAGCATGAGCACGATAACCCTGATCGAACACGATGGGACAGAGCATTCTCTAAGTTATGAGAATGGGCAGTCTGTAATGGAAGTGGCGACCGAAAATATGGTGCCGGGTATTGATGCGGATTGTGGTGGGGAATGCGCGTGCGGCACGTGCCACGTGTTTAT
>NZ_LWFI01001269.1:0-934 GCF_001635735.1 Oleiphilus sp. HI0067 | reverse complement strand
AATGGCCGGACCAATAGTAAACGATGATGCGTACTCGATAACCTCAGGAGAAAACAAACAACTGGGCTACGTCTTTTCTATTTTTGGCAACAAGTTTGATCTCTCGGGATCGCCAAAGAATGATCAAGATGAAGATGGTGATCCACTTGAGATCGTGTCTGTTGAGGGACAAAGCTTAAATGACGGAGAGGTAACGGTAACCGGGTCAAATGGAGGGGAGTTCCGAATATTCTCTGATGGATCGATATTTCTTTATGCTACAACCGGTTTTGAATATCTCGCAGCGGGTGAAACAGCAAATATGATTGTCACTTACACTGTATCAGACGGCACAAGTTCTTCAGTCGCATCAGTAATTGTAACTGTAACCGTTGTAGATGGCGACTCGATTCTTGCCCAAGACGATGTATTTTCTACCGAAGAAAGCACTATTCTCGCAGGGGTAAATGTTACATCGAACGATGAATTGTATGCAGACTTTGCTGAAATAGTGGCCATTAATGGAATTGGATCTAACGTTGGTGCTGAAGTTCGAGGGTCTAACGGAGGTTTGTTTACTATAGTTTGCAGGCGCTGAGCATTATCGTTTACTTATGCAAAGTCATGAGCTTTCAATTCGCGAAGCATTGTTGACAGCCAAGCTCGATATGAGCGCGAACTTAAGTTTGCCCGTTATCAATACATCTAGTCTCCCCGATGGTTGGTTAACTGAACAAAGCTCTACCGCGCAGCGTCTATTTGAGCTTGCGATTGATAACTTAAATAGCGAGTTGTCGATTGCTGATCAGCGCTTAGATCAGCTGAAGCAGCAAGCCAAGGGCTTGCATCGCGAACGTCTCGCGAAAGTATCTCAGTTAGAATTTATGGAGGAGGAAATTCAATCATAGAAAGGCATGGTTGAGAAAAAGCTCGCCAACAAACTCAGATTTTTATA
>NZ_LWFI01001268.1:0-1257 GCF_001635735.1 Oleiphilus sp. HI0067 | reverse complement strand
AACTGCGCCGTAGTCGAAATATAGTGATCTTTAAAATGGTGAACCGCTCTAAAAGCAATATGGCTGCGCTTAGCGGTTGCCACAATCGTGGCGAGCATTAATAGACTTATTAAGGTCAGCTTCTGATGCGCGATCGCAAACAAACTAATGTCAGCAAACACGTGCTCCAAGGAGCGGAATACCTCAACTGAAGGAGTAAGGTTTTGATCGTAAATAGCGGCTTCATCATGCTTCTTCTGACAAACCCTGAGCTGTCGCACCAATGACTCTCGTGCCGAGTCTCTATCAAAATCATCAACCAACAGTGAAAACGCTTCATTTTCAGCANTATGCTCTTGCTCTAGAACATCTAAGCGACTGTCTATGTCTTCTTGTGGGTCACACTCCGTAATCGGACGATCGCCTCGCAACACAAAATAGTCATCCCACAAATATGCACCAAGTTTAAGCATTTGCGCATGCATATTTTCACTCGTACCGGATGTAATGGTGCCGAGCAATAACAGCAAAATAATTCCTGTAAGAATAGCTTGAGATATCTTTTTAAATTTTGAAAAAGGAGAAGATGAAACTGGAGATGGATCTGAATTAGCTGAAATATCGCTCATCACTGACTCGTCATTATTTTTGTTAATACAAACGAAAGCTTTTTTGAATACTGCTAGCTATTGTGCCAACAAACTTAAGTAAGATGTTGATACATAAGGAAGAGCGAGTACTTCGTCACGTTTTAAAGGATGATAATTCTGGCCGAAAAACTCGCAACAGATGATATGCGTTGCGGCCAACTAGCGAAAATTATTCGTCGCCCAGGCGCCGTTTAATGCCGCAGATTTTGCCAACCTGTAATTGTCATGATCTTGAATTGCCTCAATAAAGCGCGCTAAGCCTCTCTCTGCCTCAACTCTCGTGCCAAAAGGACCAAGGTCTTCACCCTCTCGTGTGGCAATGTAATACTGACCATCAATAACTTGAAGGCGTTCAGAGCGAAAGTAAGTCGCTTCGCCTTCTCCTTTACGAAACTCCATTGCAATATTTCCTTGTCTACCTGATATTGATCTGTGCTGGCATCAAACAACACGAATACGAATACCACGCCACTAATCACAAACCTTATCTAAGTGAACCGCAAGTGCCGCGAATTATCTCTTATACTTCGGCCATGTCTCCTTTGGATTCAAGCCAAGACTTACGATCCGCTGCTCGCTTCTTACCAAGCAGCATATCCATGTTTTCGACAGTTTGAGCATGATCATC
>NZ_LWFI01001267.1:0-1019 GCF_001635735.1 Oleiphilus sp. HI0067 | reverse complement strand
GATCGCTGTCTTTTGTTTCACCGAAGTGTTGGCAAGTGTTGTGCGCATCTCTTCGATGATGTTGATGAGCTTTTCGCCGTCTTCTTTGTGATTAAATTCGGTAGAAAGTGTACGGACGTTTTCGATAAGAGTATCGATTGTTTTTGGTGATTCCTGTTGAATAATTTGGACGCCGGTTTTTTCAAGAGCGTTGATTGCGGTTTCAGGACCCATGTCTGCGGCGCCTACAAGAGCGTCTGCTTTGATGCTTAGTAAGCCTTCGGGTGAAAGTTGGCGGTGGTAGCCAATGCTGGGCAAGCCTCGTAATTCGGGTTGACGAACTGACGTGACATCCACAGCAATAATAGCATCCTGAAGGTTAAGGGCTTGTAGGACTTGGGTGGTGCCTAGATCTGCGCTGATAATGCGAGGAGTCTCATCTTCGGCGAGAGCTGTTTGTGTGGTAATAACTGTGAGAAGTAGAGAAAAGCATGCCAATGATTTTGCAAAACTAATTCCGGCGCTGCGCATTTTGGTCTCCGAAGGGGCGTGACAGATAGTGCGTAGAAAATAGTTTAAGTCGCACTTTCTTAGGGTGATATTTAAGAAAGCGCAAGAATAGAGGACGGTAATGGCAATGTCAATCGAAATGAGACTAATTCGTATTTACATGTAAAGCTTCGTCTGTTACCTTTCGCGACTTTGGGAATATAGCGCGCTAGGAAAAAGGCATGACTGATAAAGTTGATATTGATAACGATCCAATTATTCAAGGTGAGCAGGCGCAGGGTTTACTTGAACTGCTAAGCACTTGGGGGCCGCTGACCACAATCGTATTCTCGGGAGGTTGCGTGTTTGAATTTAAAGGTGCATTTCCTAAAGGCACGCTAGGCGAAGGTTTTTACAACTTCGGGCATGGCAATGCTGCGGGTTTTCAAGGGCATTTGAACTTAAAGAACGTAAAGGCAATTACCTTCCAAGATAAATTGCACCGTGGTCGTCAAAGCTATGCCTTTGTATTCCGCGACAAGAACAATGAT
>NZ_LWFI01001266.1:0-26428 GCF_001635735.1 Oleiphilus sp. HI0067 | reverse complement strand
AGTGTCTCTAATGTTTGTACGCCAGATGTATACGCTTATGGACAGAGCTACTTGGTTTTGGAATACATTCGACCAAATCAATTGGCAAAGGACTTTTGGGAGCAGCTTGGTGTTCAGTTGGCTGCGATCCATTCATTGACTCGTGATGAATATGGTTTCGTCAACGATAACTATTGTGGTCGAACTGTTCAGTCGAACAAACTCACGAAAGACCCATTCAATTTTTTTGCTGAGCAGCGATTAATGGTGCTTGCAGAGAAAGCATTTGATTTGAATTTTCTGGCCGTAGGAGATCTTCAAGCGATTGAGGCATTATGCTTACGGCTAGATAATATTGTGCCTTATCAATTAGCTTCGCTATTACACGGAGATCTTTGGTCAGGGAACGTTCATTCGAATCAGCTTGGGTTGCCTGTATTTATCGATCCAGCGGTGTATTACGGATGGGCTGAAACTGATATTGCGATGACGCGCTTGTTTGGCGCCTTTGATCAACGTTTTTACGATGCGTATCAAAGTGTTCGTCCGATGGAGCAAGGCTGGGAAGGTCGCTTGGACCTTTATAATTTATATCCATTATTGAATCACTTGGTCTTGTTCGGACAAAGTTATTTGCCTAAAGTGCGTGATGTACTTGCAAAGTACGCATAGCGCTTTAAGAGCGTCGTTCACTTAAACAATAAATGTGAGTATTCCGTGCTGTTTCCTGATTTAGACGAAGACACTATTTTTATTCATCGCGCTGATGACAAAGAACAATTTGGAGTGTTTTCTCCTCATTCTTTTGACTTAGAAGGTAAATCTTGGCCAACGGTTGAGCACTATTATCAAGCGATGAAATTTAGCGAAACAAACCCTGAATATGCTGAAAAAATTCGCCTAGCTAGCTCGCCTAAACAAGCGAGAAAGTTGGGACGTACGCGATTTAGAAAGATCAGAAAAGACTGGTCAAAGGTTAAGCGTGTGATGATGACGAGAGCTGTGTATACCAAGTTCAAATCATATCCCGAGATTGCTTCTGCTATACTCGATACTGGATCTGCGAAAATTATGGAAGCAAGTCAGTATGATTATTACTGGGGATGTGGCCGAGATCGACGTGCTGAAAACACGTTCGGAAAAGTACTAATGGATGTGCGTAAGAAATTGTCAGAAGAATCTGCGTAAACAAAAAAGCCCAGTTGAAACTGGGCTTTTTTATGTCTACTGCAGTATTACTTAGCTTTACGTGCTGCTCGTAATGCGATTAAACCTAGGCCAAGTAGTACGAAGGTTTGTGGTTCAGGAACTTTCTGAACTGAGATTGCATCGACATCAAAACCATCTGTGCTTTTTGAGCTAATAGTTGCGCTGATGTCTACTAAAGCAAGGTACGTCCACGTGCCATCAAATAGTACGGAACCTCCGCCATTCGCTTCGGTATTTGTGATGTCGCCAAGATGCGTGAAATCACTAAGATCACTAAAGTCATGGCTACCGAAATTGTAATTGTTGCCTACCCATACTTGCGCTTTTTCAGGGTAATGACCGCAGTCGTTACCGCAGCCAAAGGTAACTTCCCAAATAGATGATGGGCCAGTAAAGGTTTCGCCAAACTCAAATACTGCAAAGCCACCAAGACCAATCGCAGTAAACTGACCATCAGGTGAACCTAGTGCATTTGCAGGGTTGGCTCGGTCATTAGTGCCACCGATCGTGCCATTGTTTTGCCAATCAATATCCGTTGCATAAATTGCGCCGGCATTTGCATGAGCAGCCAGTGACAGCAAACTAACAGCTAAAAGTCCCTTTAATAGTTTCATGTGTTAATCCTTAAGATTGAGATGAATCAATATTGATTTGTGTTAAAAAGTAAGCAAACTAGACGCCTATATTTTTAATATATTGATTTTTATGGGTAATTTAGGTTTTCGATAATGCTGGATAGAAGCAATGTGTAAATCATTTCTAAACTTTTTAGTCGGTTTTAGAAACGAGCGTAAATTTATTTTCGATTCAGAATATGTCTTGCTCGATCTGCAAGATCACTAGCAAGCAAACCTCGTTCTCCGTGTGCGGCGGCCTCTTCATCTGCTGCATGGCTGTGAAGGCATACCGCTAATTCTATAACGTCATTGATGCTGCTTTGGTTTTGGTAAGTCTGAGCGATTAATGCTGCAGCGATTCCTGTTAACGCATCGCCCATTCCGCCTGCTGCCATGCCGGGGTTGCCGTAGCGGCATACCGTAATTAAATCGGTATTAGGATGAGTGATCAGAGTTCCTGAACCTTTCAAGGTTACGTGACAATTCAGTTTTGCTCTTAGAGCCTTAATCGCTTTTATTCGGTCTTCCTCGATATCTGTTGTGCTGCAGTCAAGTAATCGCGCAGCTTCACCAGGGTGAGGGGTTATAAGCGTATTCGTATCGAGACTTTCAATTAAAATTGGGTTTTCTGCGAGGATGTTGAGAGCATCAGCATCTAACACTTTAAAACAGTTTTCGTTGAGAGTCCGTTTCAGAAGTCTCTCGGCCCATTCGTCTTTACCCAAGCCGGGGCCGATTGCAATGACATCAGCCATCTCAAAAAGCGTGTTACTTTCGATCGGGTTATATGTATGAGCCATTACTTCTGGTTGGTGAAGGATAACACTGTTTAGATAGTCTTCATGCGTAATGACAGATGTTAAGCCGGCGCCCACTCTAGCGCACGCTTGAGATGCGATTAATATTGCGCCGCCAAATCCTTTGTTACCTCCGACAAGCAAGGCCCTTCCTTGTTTACCCTTGTGCGTATGTTGTTCTCGAGCGGGGAGTACCTCAAGTAATTCAGTAATCTTCGGTAGATGCAAACTGCTGGGAACTTCACTAAAAATGCCTTCTATAAGATTGAGATCATGAAATGCGATCTGACCAGAATAATGACGACCGACGCCCGTCATTAATCCTATCTTGTTTGCAATGAAGGTCGTTGTAAGATCAGCTTCAATGCACGCATTAAAAATGCGTCCGGTATTTGCACTTAAACCTGATGGAATGTCTAGCGAGATAGTATGGATATTGCTTTTCTCTCTTCGAACGGTATTGGAAAGCTCGATGGCGTCAGCATAGTTTGCGTCAAGATCTCTGTTTAATCCTGTTCCAAATAATCCATCTACGATGATGCAATCAGAGGTTTGTTTGTCGAGCAATATACGAAAGGTGTCGCAATTGTATGCAGCAATATGAACCTCTGTTTCATGGCATTGTTCGTAGGCTGACTTTGCATCGCCGCTTAGGGTGTTTGGGGCAACGAAGTGTATACATTGTGCTTCGAGGCCTTTTAATTTAGCGAGCATTGCAACGAGGTAGGCGTCGCCGGCATTATTTCCTTTTCCGCACAGGGCAATGACCATTTTTGTATTTGGCCAAGTTGCCAATAATTGTTCTAACGAAAAGTTTGCGGCGCGACGCATTAACTCAAAGCCAGGTATGCCATATTCTTGGATGGCTATGCGGTCTAGCTCTCGAGTTTGTTCTGCTGAAAATACAGTTTTTGGTAGTGTTTCGACTGGAGATTTCATCATTCAATATATCCCGACGCGTGAGGACTGGATGTTAATTAGAAATATTGAAGCATCTGATAATTCTATTGTATCGCAACTTATTCGCGATGTGTTGACGGAGTTCGGCGCTAATCGACCCGGTTTTGCATGGCAAGATCCTGAGCTTGATGCAATGTCTCACGCGTATGAAACGCCTGATCGAGTCTATAAGGTGATAGATCTTGAAGGGCGAGTTGTTGGCGCAGGAGGAATCGGACCCTTCTTGAACAATCAATATGATCGTTGTTGTGAACTTCAGAAAATGTATTTGGATGCAGGGCAGAGAGGCAAAGGATTTGGTCGATCGTTAATTGAAACTTTATTGCAGTCTGCTCGAGAGCTTGGTTATGAGTATTGCTATCTCGAGTCACTATCAACTATGAAACAGGCGATCGCTCTATACGAGATACAAGGGTTTAAGAAGCTTGAAGGGCCACTAGGAGCTAGTGGCCATAATGCTTGTGATGAGTGGATGCTGCTAAAACTTTAAATCTGACTAGCAGCTTCTTTAGCTGAAGTTTATTCTTTTCGTGCTGCAGAGCACTCTGCATTTTCGGGCTCAAGTTTGCAGCGCACTTTTCGCATTAGTTTGAGTGTTCTTGAGTCATATATTCCCATTTCACCTAACTCAATGCGGCTCTGACGAAAGTCTTCTACCCAATAGTCATATAGATGTTTGGGTATCTCAATCCAATACTCTTCCGGAATTGTGGCCTCAGGGTCGACTAGCCATTTGACGAAACGGTTGTATTCTCGCATGGCTTGATCACGTGCTTTTTGCGCAAATCCTTCAGGAAACTTTTCCCATCGCGCAACGACTTGCATGGTGATGAACAAAAATGGCTCTTCGTATATACCGCCATTTGGTTCCAAGCCTTTATGCATTTCAAATGGCTCGTATACGATTGCGGGAGCAGCGGTAAGGTCGACACTTCCGTTATTGAACTTTAAGATCGAATTGAAAATGGTTGAGCTAACTGGCGTGATGCCGTGTTTCTTTGATAAATAAGCAGACTCAGGTATGTCATCTAGTACTGCCATTCTTTTACCAGCGAAGTCACCAGGAAGGAGAATTGTTCTGTCGCGTGTAAACATGAAAATTGCGCCAGCTGGACCGATCGCAAAAATCTCATACTCACCATTACGCATAAGTTTGGAAGCTTTCTTTGAAGAAAGAGATTTAAGGACAATGCCCATAGCTTCGTAACTTGGGATTGCTCCAATCGCACCGAGACTTCCTGTTAAGGAGTTAAACTCCCGAGCACGAAAGCCCAGCATATTTACTGCGTCACAGCGCCCTAATTTGAATTCTTCAATCGCAATGCGCTCGTCCTCATAGACCACATAACTGAGGTCAACGCCCCAGTTCGCGGCATGAATCTTAGCTTCGGCCATGATCTGGCCGACAGGGCCCGCTTTGCCGATAGGATCCCAAACACAGGCGAGAATAGGGATTAAGTTTGTGGCTTTTCCGCCTACCGTTTGATTAGCCGTAAGGGCAGTACTGGTGAGCGAGATACTTATGAAAATGAGAGTAAGGACTGCTTTCTTAAAAATCATATTGATGGCACTTTTTATTTTGATCAGGTGAAGTGTACTGAGCGTAGGAAGCGGTGTCGTGGATTGCCGCACAAAACCTGAAAAACATCCCTAAATCTGTACTGCTTATACTGCCTTAAAGGTGTATTGATACTCTACGCCTATTCATTGCTAGGATAATGTTTTATTCGGCCAAGCAAGGAGAGGTATTTTGATGAACATCGATATTTATCAAGTAGATGCATTTACTGATACGATTTTTAAAGGAAATCCTGCTGCAGTCATTCCTTTAGATGCGCCTATCGAAGAAGTGCTCATGCAGTCTATTGCCGCCGAGAACAATCTTGCTGAAACAGCATTTTTTTACCCCATTGATGGTGGGTATCACTTGCGATGGTTTACTCCGACTGCAGAAGTCCCCCTGTGCGGGCACGCCACGCTCGCAAGCGCCTTCGTTGTCTTTAAGTTCCTAAAGCCTGAACTAAATAGTATCCGCTTTAATTCAGCGAGTGGTTGGCTAGTCGTTAATAAACGAGCATCGGATCTCGAGTTAGATTTTCCTTTGATTTCCTATGACTCCATAGATTTGCCTGAGTCAGTGCACAGGGCTTTGGGGGGTAATGTTATTGAAGCGTATCGAACAGAAGGTGACCCTAATTATCTTGTCGTGTTGGAAAGTGAGACAGCGGTACAATCGATAGATCCCGATATTCGAGCATTGAAAGACGCGGCAGAGGTTGGCGTCATCGTAACTGCACGTAGCGATATATCTAGTGTTGATTTTGTTTCTAGATATTTTGCGCCAGCAATGGGAATAGATGAAGATCCAGTCACAGGATCAATTCATTGTGTGCTAACGCCTTATTGGTCAGAGCGTTTGAACAAAAAAACGCTTCAGGCTAAACAGCTATCGGAGCGGCAAGGGGAGCTTGAATGTGGATTGCGCGAAAGCCGAGTTTTGATTCGAGGGAAGGCGACACTCTTTATGAAGGGCGCGCTGCATTTGGATATTTAGCGTTTATTGGTATTAGCCTTTCACTTACTCTTTACATGGTTCATGTATAAATTTCTATTGTGGACGGCATTCTGTCTTAAGTGGCCAAGCTTATTAAACGGTATTGGCAAATGGAATGCCTGAGAGTAGGATTTACGCCGCTTTGCGTATTGCTTGAAGCACAGCTACGATTTAAACGCGGCGATTAAGGAAACAATAATAAGAAACGATAAGGGATTTATCACTGAGAGTAGATGACCATGGTTTACCTTGAAGATCAAATTGCCGCTCAAGACGGCCTTCAGCTAAATGTTTATCGATGGATGCCTGAACAGCCTGCTCACGCTGCTTTAGTTATCTCTCACGGTTGGAGTGAGCACGCAGCGCGTTATCATGAATTAGCGACATGGTTTACTCAGCAAGGATTTGAAGTGCATGCTCTAGATCATCGGGGGCATGGTAAGTCTGAAGGCAAGCGCGGTCATGTTGATGCATGGACAGATTACACGCGAGATCTCGAAACCTTGCGTCAAACCATTTCGCACGAATATCAATACATTCTCGGACACTCAATGGGGGGTATGATTGCTGCGCTTCACTTACTTGAATATCCAAACCGCTTTAATGCCGCTGCCCTGAGTGGTCCAGCAGCAGATGTATCCTACAAAGTTCCTGTTCTTAAAAAGCTCATCGGTAAGATTATGAGTGCTTGGTACCCAAGCTTGGCGCTTAAAAATAAGGTTGACCCTAATATTGTCTGTGGAAATCCAGACGTTGTACGAGCTTATATGAATGACCCGTTAAATCACGGTCTCGTATCGGCGCGATGGTTTAGTGATTATCTACAGCAGATCGAACGCCTTAAAAAAGAAGCGGCTAGTATTCGAGTGCCTGTTGCTATCTGGCATGGCGAGAAAGATGAGTTGGTGGCTCCATGGGTCGGTAAACAGTTGCACGAAGGTCTTCAATGCTCGGGCAAGCAATTTCATACCGTTGAAAACGCCTTGCACGAAATTCTATTCGAGCAGAATTGGCAGTCTTTGGCTGGCGATATGAAAGTCTGGTTAGAGCAGTATTAAATTCACAATCACAGGCCGCTATGTATTGGCGGTAATCGTAGCAAAAGTGTAGAATACGCGCCTTTTTACGATTGCCCTCAAGGACTGTGAATGCTTGAAGTAAATCCTATTGTTCAGAAGATTAAAGAAATGCTCGAGCGTGTTGTAACGCTTAGGGGGTATCTTTGACTTCGATACCAAAAATGAGCGCTTAGTTGAAGTTACGCGCGAGCTAGAAGATCCTGCTGTCTGGGACAATCCCGAAAATGCGCAAGCGCTTGGTAAAGAGCGTTCAAGTCTCGAAGCTGTTGTCACTACCATCGAAGATTTAGAAAGCGGATTGAATGACTGCCAAGACCTATTAGATATGGCGGTTGAAGAGCAAGACGAGGACGCTGTGAACGACGTTCAAAGTGAAATCGAAAGCTTAGAAGAAAAGCTAGCTACTCTTGAGTTCCGTCGTATGTTCTCTGGCGAAATGGATCCCAATAACGCGTACTTAGATATTCAATCTGGTTCGGGCGGTACTGAAGCACAAGATTGGGCATCGATGATTATGCGCATGTATTTGCGTTGGGGTGAGCAAAAAGGGTTTAAAACTGAGTTAGTTGAAGTGTCTGATGGAGAGGTCGCAGGTATTAAAAGTGCGACCATTCAATTCACAGGTGAATATGCTTTCGGCTGGCTCAGAACAGAAACAGGTGTGCATCGCCTAGTTCGTAAATCACCTTTTGATTCGGGAAATCGTCGCCATACTTCATTTGCTTCTGTGTTCGTCTCCCCAGAGATTGATGACAATGTCGACATTGAAATTAACCCAGCAGATTTGCGTATCGATACATATCGATCAAGTGGTGCGGGTGGTCAGCACGTCAACACGACGGATTCAGCGATTCGTATCACGCACGAACCTTCGGGTATTGTTGTTCAGTGTCAAAATCAGCGTTCACAGCATCAGAACAAAGACAAGGCCATGCAACAGTTGCGTGCCAAACTCTATGAACTTGAGATGATGAAGCGTAGTGAAGCAGCACAAGCCTTAGAAGAGAGCAAATCGGATATCGGCTGGGGAAGCCAAATCCGTTCTTATGTACTAGATTCTTCTCGTATTAAAGATTTACGTAGCAATGTCGAAACTAGCAACTGCAATGCAGTGTTAGATGGCGATTTAGATCAGTTTATTGAAGCTAGCCTCAAGCTAGGATTGTAATTTTATTCGGAACCAAACATGTCGAACGATGTAAAGTCAGAGCAAAGCCTATCTATTGAAGATGAAAACAAGTTGATCGCAGAGCGAAAAGCGAAACTTGAGCAGTTGCGTGAAGGTAGTAAATCGAACGGTCACCCCAATGACCACCGTCGTGAGAACTTAGCGGGTGATTTGCAAGCGCAGTATGGTGATAAGAGTAAAGAAGAGCTTGTTGAGTTAGCTATCCCTGTTGCTGTTGCCGGGCGCGTTATGCGTCGTGGTGGCCCGTTTGTAGGCATTCAAGACGTATCTGGCTCAATCCAGAGTTATGTGGGCAAGCCTATCCAGAAAGAATCGAAAGATTGGGCCAACCTAGATCTTGGCGATATTGTTGGAGCAACCGGCACGCTGAGTAAATCAGGTAAGGGTGACTTATATGTTGAAGTTACTGATGTCGCTAACTTCCGTATTTTGACGAAATCTTTGCGTCCTCTGCCTGATAAATATCATGGCTTAGCGGATCAAGAAACAAAGTATCGTCAGCGTTATGTTGATTTGATTGCTAACGAAGATACGCGCAACACCTTCATGATTCGTTCGAAGATCGTGAGTGCTATTCGCAATTACTTAGCTGAAAAAGACTTCATGGAAGTTGAAACACCAATGCTTCAGGTGATTCCAGGTGGTGCGACGGCTAAGCCATTTGAAACGCACCACAATGCTTTAGATATCGACATGTTTTTGCGTATCGCGCCAGAGCTATATTTGAAGCGTTTAGTTGTTGGCGGTTTTGATCGTGTGTTTGAAATTAACCGTAATTTCCGTAATGAGGGGCTGTCAACGCGACATAATCCTGAGTTCACAATGATCGAATTCTATCAGGCGTATGCTGATTACCACGATTTGATGGATATTACCGAAGATATGCTGCGCACTGTTGCTTTACAGGTATTAGGTACTACCGATATCAAGAGCACGAAGAAAGATGCAGATGGCAATGTGGTTGAAGAGACTTTATATGATTTCAATCAGCCGTTTACACGCATGACCATGGCTGAGGCTGTGTTGAAGTACAACCCTGATTTTGACGCTGCGGTGATCAATAACCCTGAGTCGAATATTGATCAAATGAAGGCTTATGCGAAGCAAGTTGGTGTGCCTGATTCACCTCAGCAAGCGACGTGGGGCGCAGGAAAATACTTGTGCGAGATCTTTGAAGAGACTGCTGAAGAGAAACTTGATCAGCCAACATTTATCACCGCGTACCCTTGGGAAGTTTCGCCTTTGGCACGCCGTAATGACGATAACCCATTCGTCACTGATCGATTCGAATTCTTCGTTGGTGGCCGTGAATTAGCGAATGGCTTCTCAGAGTTAAACGACGCGGAAGATCAAAAGCAACGTTTCTTAAAGCAAGTTGAAGAGAAAGATGCGGGTGATGATGAAGCGATGCACTTTGATGCTGATTACATTACGGCACTTGAGTATGGTTTGCCGCCAACCGCTGGTGAGGGTATTGGTATTGACCGCTTAGTGATGCTGTTTACTGATTCGCCAAGTATTCGTGATGTTATATTATTCCCGCACATGAAGCCGCAAGGTGCGTAACTCATTGCAATGATGATCAAGGAAGAAGATTTATCAGCGTCTTGGAAGACGATAATAGGGGAGCAATTTACGCTCCCCTATATGCGTGAGCTAGATTCTTTTCTTGATTCAGAGCTCGCCGCTGGAAAAACTATTTATCCCGCATCAGATCTTCTTTTTAGTGCCTTAAATGCAACTGATTTTGAAGATGTTCGCGTTATCATTTTAGGGCAAGACCCTTATCATGGGCCAAATCAGGCACATGGTCTGAGCTTTTCTGTTCAGCCTGGTGTAAAAATTCCACCTTCTCTGATGAACATTTATAAAGAGCTTGAAACCGACATTGGATGTCCGATTCCGATGCATGGTTATCTACAAGAATGGGCAGAGCAGGGTGTTTTATTATTGAATGCTGTTTTGACGGTAGAGCAGGCGAACGCAAATGCGCATCAAGGAAAGGGGTGGGAGCAGTTTACAGATGCGATTATCCGCAAACTAAATGATGAACGAGAGAACCTCGTGTTTATATTATGGGGTAGCTACGCTCAGAAAAAAGGGCAGTTCATTGATACGTCGAAACACTGCGTATTAACGTCAGTGCATCCTTCACCATTATCTGCGCATCGAGGTTTTTTTGGGAGTCAGCCTTTTTCAAAGGCTAATCGGTATTTAGAGGAAAATGGGGTTTATCAAATTGATTGGAATCTGCCGTTCTTTCTATAAATTAGAAGGGCAGACTCCGGTTGCTGTGAAAGCGAAAGCTACATACTTAGAAGAGCCATTGCTGCTTCCATTTCTGCATTTAAATCTTCATCTTCATGTTCAGGGTCAGGATTAATCCCAACGCGCTCAAAGGCCGATACTTGGTGATAGTCCATCTCAGTGTAGTGATGATCTGTGCCGTTATAGCTTTGAAGTAAAGACACCATAACAAGATCTGCATAATCAACTTGCGCAACGGTACGCGTGAAGTTTGTGCACTCTTTCGGAACGATCGCAAGCTCTGCCGGGAACGACCATTTAGTAAGGATTTTGTCACCGACGAGGGGCTGAAGCTCATCTAATAGGTTATCTAAAATAACGCTATTGATCTGAATATCGTTGTCTTCGACAAACTTTAAAACAGGCAGAGCGCCAATCGAATGAATCAATCCAGCTAGAGTTGCTTGGCCAGGTTGAAGATGTTTGTGCTGGCGAGCGAGTACGGTACACATGCCTGCAACTTCGGTACTTTTTTCCCAGATCTCGCGCATACGTTTATCGATCATATCTGAGGTGGCTTGGAACATCTGCTGCATAGCCAAACCCATTGCCAAGCTACTTGTGTACGACATTCCTAGTCGACTAACAGCCATGTTCAGGTTAGAGATTTCGTTATTGCCGCGAAATAGTGGGCTGTTGCTCACCTTAATGATTCGAGCAGAGAGTGCTGCGTCTTTTTCAACAACGTCAATCAGATCGCCGATACCAGAGTCTTCTTGTTCTGTCACTTCACGCACGTTAAGCGCAACCTCGGGTAGTGACGGTAGAATTAGGCGATCATCATCGATAGCTTTGGTAATGGCTTCGACGATCTTACTTGCGAGTTCAGACATGCTTACACTTACCTCAAAAACTAATAACTTTTAGATATACGTAAGTGTAGAGCAGAATTACAATAAAGCGTGTAAATTACTGTTTTTAGTTAGGATTGTAATGTAATTCGAATAACTCAGCTTTTACAGATTGATTCGAATTTAGATAAGCGACGTTACTGTCTTTTACTCGCTCGATATCGCAAACAGCTAGGCCTAAGGTATCGTTTTCATTCGTATGAACGCGAACAATCTCTCCTAGTTTTTTACCAGCTTCATCAAAAATATTTTCTCCGGGAAGTAGGCTTGCAGATTGCCCAGATTGAAAGCGATACATACGCTTCTTCGCTTTCCCAAGAAATTTCATACGCGCGATAATTTCTTGCCCAGTGTAGCATCCTTTTTTGAAACTCACCGCACCTAAGTCTTGAAGATTCAGATTTTGAAGAATAAATGTCTCGATGGTTTCAGGATATAGTTCTGGGATTCCAGATAGGCAGTCCTGCTTATACCACTCGTTGAGTAAATTAGGGTCTAAGGTAATTGGCGCGTCTGCCTCATTCAGTTGCCATAGTTCTTGTCGTTGTGCGTCGACTTGGCGAGTAAGACCGAAATTCGTGTTTTGCAGCACGTGTTCATCTTTTAAATTCGACTCGTCGAAAACGCCAAACACTTTTGCATGTTCAAGCGTTTCGATCTCGCATTTAAAAAAGACTTTGTATTTACTCAAAGTATCGACGCCTTGTTGGCGAACGCTTTCATGTACTTTTATCAAAAAACCGTCTTCGATTCTGGCGATGACGAACAACCAATACATGCGCCCTTTGGCGCTGTTAGCTGTGCCATAGGTGCATTGAAGCGGTGCTAGTTCAGTTACGTCGCAACTAAATTGGCCCTGCAAAAATTTCTCAGCATCTGGGCCGCTTACTTTGATTAATGAATAGGGGAGTTGTACACCTGTCTGTATCATTTTGTCGCTATCGTTGAAGTTGTTTGTGAAAGTTCTTTGTTATGCCGATCGTGAACGTATAGTCTGCGATGGTGATCTTTTTTACTGCTCGTTAGAGGGCTCAAGCAAATGATGTATTTCGCACCGCTATTAGTGGCTAGTACCAGAATCGCAAAGGCGTGCGTGAGCCAAACTGAGCTATGAATCGAGATTGGTAAGTAGTGTCCATCGCGACGATAAACGAGTTTTTTCCCCTCAATCATGAGAGCATTGTTGTGTGCGTGAGATTTGAAAACCGAGTAAGTTAAATAAGCATTAGTCCCTATGGCGATGCATGCAGCACCTGCACTAAATAATGAGGCTTCTGCGATTATCAACATAGCTAGTGCCACGATGCTAGGTAAGGTTAATATACCCAGCATTGCGTAGGACTGTTTAATGGTGATATTAACTTGGTTGAACACGATCCAATATCATTTTTACCATGTAAGCATGGTCTGCATTGTCCGGTACGCTCTTTTGCATGAACCACTGGAAGAGCTCAGTGTCTTCGCATGTTAAGAGGTCTTCGTATTTTGCTTTATCTTCTTCAGATAGATCTTTGTAGACTTCCTTCAAAAAGGGAACCAACAACACATCTAGCTCGAGCATCCCTCGGCGGCTATGCCAAAACAGA
Organism: Oleiphilus sp. HI0067; assembly: GCF_001635735.1. NCBI lineage: Bacteria > Pseudomonadati > Pseudomonadota > Gammaproteobacteria > Oceanospirillales > Oleiphilaceae > Oleiphilus > Oleiphilus sp. HI0067. The sequence continues at coordinate 13,300 of NZ_LWFI01001266.1, read as the reverse complement.
CGATTGAACTTAATCGTTTCTGGGCAATCTTGCTGAGTATTGGCTTGGTTTGACATAAGGCTATCTCTAACTGTAAAGAGTCGAATTATAAGAATGCTCGCGCGCACTAACAAGCATCATGAGCGATGATTATAATTTTATTTCTATACGGTGGCCGAGGTGTTCAGAGATTCATTATTCACTAAAAATATTTAGAATCCCACCGACTCCATTTTCGATCAATTCAGTGATTAAAAATGGGATGATCAGGCCTGCTATCAAAGACCAATAAATTGAAAAAAGAAGAGGGTTTTCTGGTTGTTTAAATGTTGGCCAAACATGTAAGTAAAACAAACACTGATAAGCTAGTAGGCCTAATGCGAGTATAGCTAGACCTAAACCGATGATTGGAAATGTATTGGATGCAAACCACATCAACAATGACAAAACTAATGTTATGGTGATTGAAAGATTTTTAGGTCTGATGAGTTTATCGTTTCGAAACATAAGTAATGCAATATGCGATGGCTGAGTACGACGGATTATATGTAAAATCTGCCTAGTGTTTTATATGTTTTGTTGATTAGATGTGGATGAATGTCGTGGAACAGCGCTGGTATGTTTATATGGTTGAGACTGAGTGCGGTGTCCTTTATACCGGAATCTCAACAGATATTGATCGCCGTTTCTCAGAACATTGCGCTGTATCTAATGGTGGAAAGCAGGGTGCTAAGTTCTTTAGAGGCAAAGTTGCGAAGGCTGTCGTATACCGTGAACAGTGCCTGAATCGAAGCGAGGCATCGAAACGAGAATATGTAATTAAAAAATTAAGCGCCGCTAAAAAAAGAGCTTTGATTAACGGCGCAGACTGACTTAAGCGCGTCTTTTCTTAAATGCGTGTCTACCCACCGAAAATAGTGTTTGGCCTACGGTAGACCATGCATTCAAACTCGGTTTAGGAAGTTTTCCATCACCCATTCTCGCGAGTTGGAATTCGTACCATGTGATCGAAAGCATGGCCATTTGATCCACACTTTTTACGCCCGTTGTAGGTTCTTTCCAGTCGATTCTATATGAGGCGTCATCTAATAGTTTTTGTCCGACTTTAGGGTCGATCGCAAGTGGACGCGCTAGCCCGATCATGTCACAAGCGTTTTGATCGAGAGCATGTTGCATTGCTTCTGCTGAACGGAATCCTCCGGTTACGACAAGTGGTACGTTTACTTTGTCGCGGATTGATTCTGCGAACTCTAGAAAATATGCTTCTCTTTTTTGCGTACTTTCTGCGATTTTGTGGCCCATCATTTTAGGACTTTCGTAGGTGCCACCAGAGATTTCAATTAGATCAATGTTCAGTTCACCAAGTCGAGAAATAACCTGCATGGCTTCTTCATGACTGAACCCGCCTTTTGAATAATCGGCTGAGTTGAGTTTAATACCTACTGGGAAATCATCGCCGACTGCTTTTCTTATTGCGGAGTAAACGCTTTCAACAAAGCGCATGCGATTTTTTAATGATCCGCCCCATTTGTCCTTCCGTTGATTGTGGTGGGGGGAGAGGAACTGACTAACCAAATAGCCATGTGCGCCATGGATCTGTATGCCATCAAATCCTGCTTCTTTAGCGAGTCGCGCGCTGGTCGCAAACGCATCAATAATGTGGTTGATCTCATTATCGTGCAAAGCGCGGGGGCAATTGAAAGATGCTTGCAGTGCGCCTCCTAGAGGAATCGCTGATGGCGCAACAGGCTCTTTGCTTAGGAATTTAGGTATTTGTTTACCTGGATGATTTAACTGCATCCATACTTGAGTACCGTTCTTTTTTGCGGCTGTAGCCCAGGCTCTAAAAGCTGCGAGGTCACTTTGTTCATCTAATACAACGTTCTTAGGCTCACCTAAAGCGGTTCTGTCTATCATGACGTTGCCCGTGACAAGTAAACCTGTGCCTCCTAATGACCATGCTTCATATAACTTAGATAGACGTTTATCAGGATTATGTTGCTTGTCGCCAAGCTGTTCGCTCATGGCAGACTTGAACAAACGATTTTTTATTTCAGGCTTATTGTTTGGACTAAATGGGCTATTTAATGCAGGCATACATCATACTCGTACTTTGATTTTATTAGCGAGCGAGCAGGATACTTAGTTCTATTTGCGAGCGATAGAGCACGGCCGTATTTCTAAATGTTTTTCAGAAATGAACTAACTATCTTTGAGCCTTGATCAAAGAGAGAGTTTTGTGTGTCCAGCCAATGGATTTTTACGCCTTTCTTCTCGATATTGCGAAACCACTTTTCCTGTTGTTTCGCAAACTGATGAATAGCGCTGCGTAGCTTTTGATGCATGTCGTTCAAGTTCATTTCTCCAAGTAGATGTTGAGAGATAAACCGATACTCTAAGCCGTAATGCTCAAGTGCTTCGTGTGAGACACCATCTTGAATAAGGTTTTCTACTTCTTCGATCATACCTTCTTCTAGGCGCGCCGATAGGCGCGCACTGATTCGTTCACGAGTCACTTCTCTTGGAAACTGCAGGCCTATAACGCAAGGCTCAAAATCGGGCCAATGTACGCATGGGCTACCAGATTTCTCTGCTAAAGCGATTTCTATTGCGCGAATGGTTCTGTCTTTATCAATTGAGTCGGTCTCGTTGTGAAGACTAGGGGATAATTCGTGAAGCTGGTGTATAAGCTGTTCGTGCGATTTTTCTTCTAATTCTGAACGCAGCTTTTTATCAATCGGGGCTGAGGTTAATGCATAACGCTGGAGTGTCGCATCCAAATACATTCCCGTTCCACCAACAAGAAAAGGCAATTTATTACGAGATATGACTTTTTCAAAAGCGGAAGAGAAGTCTTGCGCATACCGAAAGAGATTATATTCCTGGCCCGGCTCGGCAATATCAATGAGATGGTAAGGAAGATCACCGTATTCTTGAAGATCCTTCCCCGTTCCGATGTCCATACGACGAAAGACTTGTCTTGAATCTGCGGAGATAATTTCGCCATTAAATTGTTTGGCGAGCTCAATCCCTAAACGAGTTTTTCCATTTGCGGTAGGCCCAAGGATCACGATTAGAGGTGTTTTTTTTTGAATTTGCATGATCTTGTTCAAAGTTTGCGCAGAATGATTTGATGCTTGAGGAGTGCACTATTAATGTAGTGCCCCCTTGAAGCTTCGCAGCAATGTTAGCAGGCTTTATATGCATTTGTTGACCACTGTTTATTAAAATAACTCGGCAGTGGAACCAATAATGATAGCGGTTACATTTTCTATGAAAGCACGGACAAGCTTATATTCGCGCGATACAGTGATACGTTGTTTCGTAATAACGTTGTTACTTTCAGTATTTGCATCATCTGCACATGCACTTGAGCGTAAAGTGTTTTGTGTATGGGATCCTGTCGGCCGCAGTGGGCCTGTCATGGCGTTTTATTCAGATCTTATTCCTAAAGCGCAATCCTGGGGCTTAAGTATACGGTTCATCGCTTATACAGATGAAAAAATCGCAGCAAATGATTTCAAAGCGGGAAAGTGTGACGCCGTCTTGCTAAGCGCTATTCTATCGCGTCAGTTTGTAAAGTTTGGCGGAACGATGGATGCCATCGGTGCGATTAGCTCGCAGCGAGGTTTGGAAACTGTATTAAAAACCTTAGCCAGACCCAAAGCTGGAAGGTTAATGACTCAGGGAAAGTATGAGGTTGTCGCAACATTCCCTGTCGGCTCGATGTACGCTTTTGTGAATGATCGATCCATCAATAATATAGGTGATTTTTCTGGGCGTCGTATCTCTGTTTTGAATAACGATCCACAAGCTATGAAGTTTGCCAAACTTGCTGGAGCAACGCCCGTTGCAACGACCCTTTCTACTTTCGCTCCCATGTTTAATAACGGCAACATAGACATACTGCTTATGCCCGCGCTTGCGTATAACACCTTCGAGTTGTATCACGGTTTAGGAAAACGAGGTGGCATTATCGATTACCGATTGTATTACGGCATGTTGCAGACGGTGTCACGCAAAAGTGCGTTTCCTGACGATTTCGGATTTAAAATGCGTAAATATATTTTTACGCGTTTGAAAGCGATCGATAAATTGGTTAGTGATGCCGAGAAAGAAATACCGGCGAAATATTGGATTGGGGTCGATCAATTTACGAAAGATGATATTGACCACTTCAGTAAACGTGTTCGCTTGGCCTTGAAAGACGATAAGGTGAATCATCCAACAGCGCTTAAATTATTGTGGAAGATACGTTGTCGACAAGACCGAAGTCGTGGTGAATGTGTCAGACCAGAATAGCGAAGGAATAAAAACCAAAAAAATTAAAAGGCGCCAATTGGCGCCTTTTTTCTTATGATGCTTGCTGATTTACTGTGACAGCGTCATTGACGGCTTCTTTGTTTTGCATTGATGTTGTATGGGATTTATCGCCCTTATCAAGCCATAGAAGCATTGCAGGTAATGCGAAGAAATCAAAAATCAAAGCGAGTGTAATCGTGATCGCAGTGAAGATTCCCATGTATGCGTTCATATTAAAGTCTGATAAAGCAAGTACCATAAACCCTGCAACAAGTACGAATGTTGTTACCCATAGGGCGGTGCCTACCATGGTAAATGCATATCGAACGGCTTCTTCAGCGGTATAGTTTTTCTCTCTGCGAGCGCGTTGATATTTGCTAAGGAAGTGCACAGTATTGTCGATCACGATACCCAATATCATGCCAACACCACTTCCAATAGAGATGCCTACATCGCCTTGAAATAGTCCCCATATACCAAAGGTTGCGCCGATTGGTACGAGGTTAGGGATAATGCTTACAGCGCCTAATCGTAAGGAGCGTAAAACGATACACATCACGATGATGATAACGATTAAGGCATAGCATACGCCCATGATCATACTGTCGACATTGCGCTTTCCGATATGGGAAAACATCAAATTGGTGCTTGCTGCATAAAAAGATTCGATATCTGTATTATCTTCGAGCCATTGGCTAATTTCCTGCTCGAGGCGCAATGTAGTTCTGGTATCAACGTTTTCTAACGAGATTAATATTCGTGCAGAGGACTTATCGATATTCAACTGGTTGTTCAGGTCTAAGCCATAAGGAAGCGACATCTCATATAGCAACAGGTACTGTGCAGCTAATTCTTTGTCCTCAGGCAGCATGAAGAAGTCCTGATTATCGGCATGCATGTTTTTGTTTAAACGTTTGAATATCTCGGTGATGGTTTCGACATTTGTGACTTCTGGCTTTGATTTGAGCCATTGCGAGAACGACTCAACTTGTCTCAAGAATTCTGGTTGGCTAATACCGTTGCTTTCGCCTTGCTCCAGAGAAAAGGCAATATTGTAGATGCCAGTTAAATTGTCAGATGTGAATTCAGTGTCTGCACGGAACTCCACCGATTCCTTGAAGTAGGCGATAAAGTCATCGTTAATTTGATTTAGCGGAATTAAAGCGAACAAAACGACTGTGACAATGCCAGAGCCGATCAAAACGCCATTACGATTGTTGATGATGAAAGAGGCAAGTTTGTCCATACCCTTGCTTTGACGTGCTGCTTGCTTCTTCGTTGAAATTGGCATCACTGACATAAATGCAGGTAGGAAGAATACTGAGAAGAAGAGCGCCGCAATCACGCCCATTGCTACTGTGTTTCCTAGGTCTCTAAAGGGAGGGACTTCAGAGAAGTTCATCGTCATAAAGCCAAGAACAGTCGTTAGACTAGTGATAAATACTGGTTGGAAGTTGATACGAATACTTTCTTGCATCGCACTATGCTTTGGCATGCCTTGACGTAAGTTGTAGAGAAATGTGACGAGTATATGCACGCTGTCGGCAACGGCCATCGTGGTGATGATGACTGGCGCACTTGTTGTTGGGCCGGTAAGCACCCAACCTAGATGACCGAATAGCCCCATCGCTGTCAACGCAGAGAGAATGATGACAAGAATCGTCGCGACGGTTCCCGTGAATGATCTTAGAAGGAGCCATAAAGTCACGATAATGACGCACAACATGATTGGCATTAGTGATTTCATGTCAGCTTCAGAGGCCTCAGCAAAGGCGTTGCCAAGCATTGTTGTTCCGGTGATATAGACAGACAAGTTTGGATATTTTTCTTCAAAGTCAGCCACAATATTTCTTGCTGCGCTGACGACCTCTCGGGTTTCTGATTCGGATAGCTCGGGAAGCTGAATCGTCACATTTACTGCAGTGACATGCGCTTCTGGAGAGATTAATCGACGCACTAACAATGGCTCGTTTAGTGCAACGTTTTTGACATAATCAAGGTCAACGTCTTCAGGGAATTCAACCAAGTCTGCAACGATTAAGTCGTCTTCTTCGGCTTGGGTATGCTGGTAGTTTGTAATGGAATCAACGCGCGTTGAATATGGAAGTTGCCAGCTGCTTTCCGTCAGTTCTTGAATTGCAGAAAGAGTTTCTCTGCTGAAGACGATCCCATCTTCAGGCTCGACGACCAAAAGCACATTATCAGACTTCGAGTAGGTATTTTGAATGGTCTCGAAGGCTACCAGCTGTTCATTATCCGAAGAGAAAAAAACGCGATAGTTTGAGCTAAAGCTTATGTTAGTAAGACCTGAAGCGATGATGCCAACAATGACAAAAGTTGCGACGATGATTGCCCAGCGCCACTTAATAATACCCGCGGCAAGCTTGTCGGTAGTCATGATGAAGTCCTTAGTGAAGGTTGGGATTTACCCTGATTATTGTGATGCGAGCTAGTTTATTCCGAAATTATGCTCATAAAAAAGAACAATCTATTGAATGTACTGTTTCATTTGTGGCATAAAAAAGAAAATGTAGCTTGTTTGTTTCATTTCTGTGGGCAAAGGTGGTTTATGCAAGATTTAAATGAAATGGCGATATTCGCTGTTGTCGTGGGGTGCGGTAGTTTCACGAAAGCAGCGGATAAATTGAGGTTGCCAAAATCGACGGTAAGTCGAAAAGTTTCCCAGTTAGAAAAGCGTGTTGGTGTGAGACTTATTAATCGAACGACGCGAAATTTAAAACCAACTGAGACAGGAAAACTCTACTACGAAAACTGCATGAAAATGCTAGAGCAGGCTGAGGAAGCAGACCGCATTGTTAATAACATGCAGTCAGAGCCAACAGGTCTGCTAAGAATCAGTACTCCCTTAGCTTTCGGAGTTCCGTTCTTTATTGATATTCTGAAGCGCTTTTCTGAGATGTATCCAAAGGTCAATCTTGAGATTATCTCTGATAACAAACCTTTGGATATGCTCGATGAAGAAATTGATATTGCGTTTCGAATTGGCCCCTTAGAAGATTCTAGCCTTGTCGCACGAAATCTTGGCACTGCACGTTTATCATTATGTGCAACACCTGAATATCTGGCTAAAAATGGCATCCCCAAATCAATTGAAGATCTGAAAGAGCATACGTGTATTACTCACCCAGAATTTGAATGGGTATTGCAGGGTAAAAACCAAATTGAAGCGCCGAACATTCAATCTCGTATGATTGCTAACGATGTTGAGTTGATCCAGCGACTTGTTCTTGAGCACTATGGCATCGGTGCTGTTCCACAGCTACTCATTGCTGATGATGTGCGAGCCGGTAAATTGAAATTATTGCTGCAAGATACGCCTTTCCAAGAAAGAACGTTTTATATGGTATACCCGAGCCGTCGCGAACCACCTTCAAAAGTCGTTGCGTTCACGGAATTTATGTTAGAAAACACGGTCAATCCTCCTTGGGAGCAATTGTCGGATGTGTTTAGTGTTCGTTGTCCTGCCGATTTAGCAAGTGCTGAATTAGAGGGCGAGTTAGAAGCAGTATAAGAGAGAAGATAATGCAGAATGACGATGATACGGATTTGTTTGCTGCTGAAATGTCTGGTGTTGAGCGCATCAAGCAAAACCGCGCGCATTTAAAGAAAGTTGAAAGTGATACGCCCGGTAAAGTTGTACGTAGAAGCTTGGCGGTTTCTGCAAAGCAAGCGCTTGACCCCTTAGCGTCGACAGTAGTGCCAGAGTTAAAAGCGGCAGATGTACTCGAGTATCGTAAAGATGGAGTGCAGCACGGCGTATATAAAAATCTGAGAATGGGGCGCTACGACATTGAGGCGAGGCTCGACCTACATAGGCTGACAGTTGAAGAAGCGCGTCGTGAGGTGTTCCAGTTTTTGCGTGACTGCTTTCAATACGAACTTCGTACAGTTCTGATACTCCACGGTAAGGGCGAACGCAATGCAGACAAGATCGCTGCGATAAAAAGCCACTTGTCTGTATGGTTGCCTCAGATCGACGAAGTTATGGCGTTTCATTCTGCTCAACCTCGCCACGGAGGCACGGGGGCTGTATACGTGATGTTAAAGAAAGGGGATAAGTCTAAGCAAAGTACAAGAGAGAAGTTTGGCTTGCGCTAGATAAGGCATTATCACACTGAAAACAAAAAAGAGATTCATATGAAATTTTTTCTGAATGGTGAGGAGCGCGAAGTTAACGTAGACGCAGATACGCCTTTATTATGGTTTATTCGTGACACGCTTGAAATGACGGGCACTAAGTTTGGTTGTGGTATGGGCTTGTGCGGGGCCTGTACTGTGCATTTGAATGGCCAAGCAGTTCGTTCGTGTATTACACCAGTGTCTGCTGTTGAAGCGCAACAGATTACAACGATTGAAGGTCTGTCCGACGGCGAAAGTTTGCATCCTGTTCAGAGCGCATGGGTTAAGCACAATGTCCCTCAGTGTGGTTACTGTCAGCCGGGACAAATTATGTCTGCTAGTGCGTTATTAGCGGGTAATTCAAATCCATCTGACGATGATATCGATGTGGCTATGGCTGGTAATGTATGTCGTTGCGGAACTTACCCTCGAATCAAAGCGGCGATTAAAACTGCAGCGACAGAGCTTGCATACGAAGCAAAGAAGGGTGGGGTGAACAATGGATAAGCAAATCATGAAAGGCCCTGCTATTACGCGAAGAAATTTATTAGTAGGTGCTGCCAGTACTACAGGCGGCTTGGCGGTTGCATTTAGCATGACAGGTTGCGCCAATACTGCCTCTAAGATGGACGAGGCAGGGAAGTGGTCGCCGAATGCTTGGTTAGACATTTCCCCAGAAGGCAAGGTCGTGTTTACGCTTGACCGCGTAGAAATGGGCCAAGGCACGTATACAGGTCTAACCACTCTGATAGCAGAAGAGTTAAATCAATCTCCAGATACCATCGAAGTAAAATTTGCTGGTGCTGCGCAACAATATCGCAACCCAGATTATGGCCTACAAATCACGGGTGGTAGTAACAGCCTATCCTCTGCATGGAAGCCAATACGGGTCGCGGCAGCTGCGGTTCGAGAGATGCTTGAAAAAGCTGCTGCCGATACCTTTGGTGTTGATGCCAGTTCCGTTGTTCTGTTTGATGGTGTTCTGACGAATGATGCCGGGCAAACCTTAAATATTTCAGAAGTTATTGCGATTGCAGCTAAGCAAAGTGTACCAAGTGAACCAGCGCTTAAAGCGAAGCAGGACTTCCGATTCATCGGTAAGCATTCTTCTCGTTTAGACGCGGCTGCGAAAGTACAAGGTACTGCGAATTTCGGAATTGATGCATCTGTTGATGATATGGTGTTTGCCGTAGTCCTTCGATCTCCAGCGATTGGTGGTCGATTGAAAAGCTTTGATGCTTCGGAGCTCAACGCAGATAAGGATTTCATTGGAGCATATCAGATAGACACCGGGGTGGCGGTTGTCGCGACGAGTTCCTGGAAGGCCCGAAAACTTTCAGAGAAAGTGTCGCTTGACTGGGACTTACCACAAGAATTGATTTCAACAAAAGCAGCATTTGAGCTGTATCGTGACGCGGCTTCTAAAGATGATGGCGACGTTGTACGTGAGGTTGGAGACGCCCAAGAAGCAATCGATAACTCGTCTAATGATGCAATTGAACTCGAATTCGAAATGCCCTTTTTAGCGCATGCCACGATGGAACCGATGAACTGTTTGGCGCATGTACAAGAGGATCGCGCAGATATTTGGGCTTCGACCCAAGGGCCAGATATTGCCCAGGTCTCGGTGGCTAAGGTGACACACTTAGATTTGGATGAAGTACACATTCATAATCAATTTATTGGTGGTGGATTTGGTCGTCGTTTGAATCAAGACTTTATTGGTGAAGCTGCCGAGATTTCGATGGCGGCGAAACGTCCTGTGAAGTTAGTTTGGTCACGTGAAGATGATATGAAAAATGACTTTTATCGCCCCGCGACATTCCACCGTTTACAAGCATCTGTTTCGGATTCGGGCGAGGTCGAGGCTTGGAAGCATCATGTTGTCGGTCCAGGCGTCATGGATTGGTATATCTGGGATGCTGCACCAGCCATGTTCCCATCATCTCCAAAGTTTATGTTCCCTATGCTTGGTAAAATGGGCTTAGCAACGCAAGGCACTCCGATGACGCCTGCTGATCGATCTGCTTACGAGGGGGCTGACGACTTGGAATATGAGTTTAAAGCTCAAGAAATAAGCTATAGCAAGGCAGATATCGGCGTCCCTGTTGGTTACTGGCGTGCTGTTGGACATTCGCATAATGGATTCGTGACAGAAACCTTTGTCGATGCCTGTGCAGAAAAAGTCGGTAAAGATGAATTAGCATTTCGCTTGGACCTGCTTAAAAATCAGCCACGCTTGGCATCAGTTTTAAAGTTAGCTGCTGAAAAAGGTGGTTGGGTTGCCGAGAGACCTCAAGGCCGATATGTGGGCATTGCTGCGCATAAATCATTCGGGTCGTATGTTGCAGAGCTTGTTGAGCTTAGTGTTGAGTCAGGACAGATACGCGTTCATAAGGTCGTATGTGCTGTTGATTGTGGGCAAGTAGTTAATCCTGATATCGTTAAAATGCAAATGGAAAGTTGCATCGTTTTTGGCATTACAGCAGCTTTACATGGCGAGATTGAATTTGTTGACGGTGGAGCTGCGCAAAGCAATTTCCATGATTACCAAATGCTTCGCATGAATGAGTGCCCAGAAATAGATGTGCACATAGTCGACAGCGCTGAATCGCCAACGGGTGTGGGCGAACCTGGACTTCCTCCAATTGCGGCGGCGATGGGGTCAGCGATTTATAAGGCGACGGGCACACGCCATACTCGACTTCCATTTAAAATAAGCTGATATAAATGAATACTCAGCGTTATCAGGTTTTGCTCAAATTAAAAGAGTGTTTAGAGGCGGGGCGCCCAGCATTTCTAGTCACCGTGCTAGAAACATGGGGAGCTTCACCTCGACCTGCTGGAAGTATTTTGGTTTTTGATCCGTCAGCCAATAAAGTCTACGGCTCTGTCTCCGGAGGCTGTGTAGAAGAGGAACTTCTGAGAGATCTTTATGCAGGAACGACTTTCTCAAACGCGCATGATGCCCCAATTCTTACACGATTTGGTAGGGATTTAAGTGGTGTGTCTTTACCTTGCGGTGCTGAAATAGAGCTTATGATCGAAGAGTTTTCATGCTCTGAATCCAAGCATGAAACGCGTGGTATTACTCACGTTAAAGAACTGGTAAGAGCGATAGACGAAGGCCGTGAGGTCTGGCGTTCGGTGCATTTTGATTCTTCGTTGGTAGGCTTTGAGACCCGCTCTGGTAATGAAAAATCATACTCAGTCGTTAATCGTTTAGCCGATAAAGTAAAGCTCAGATATGATCGTCCAGATCGCTTATTGCTTATCGGATTGAGTGATGTATCACTTGCATTGTTACCACTGGCAGAAAGTATTGGATACGAGGTTCAGATCTGTGATCCGAGACACGAGCATGTTGCGCGACAGACGAGTGCGCAGGATATAAGTGTCGTGTCTAATGTGCTTCCCGATGACTTGGTTTATGCATCTTACATGGATGAGAATTGCGCGATTGTTGCGCTCGCACATGACCCTAGAGTAGATGATCTGGCGGTCTATGCGGGACTACAAGGGCAGGCTCATTTTGTCGGTGCAATGGGATCCCAGCGCAATGCTTTACTGCGTCAGAATCGTCTGCAGGCACTTGGTTTGTCATCCGATTTACGTCAGCGATTACATGCGCCAGTTGGTGTGCAGATAGGAAGTCGTACACCCAGTGAAATTGCTATTTCTATTGTTGCCCAATTAGTTCAGGTGCGAAGTCAGCGCGTCAAGATGCCTCTGCAGGTTAATTCTGTCGCTACTTACGCATAAGTCGTTGACAAGCTCTTCTGTTCATACCATTCTTATCGCCATGAAATTAATTAGCAAAGCAAAACACCGTTGGCCTCAATCACGACTCGTGCGTATTCTCGTGCTCGTCGCGATGGCGCGCGCCTGTTCGCGTTGTGTGGTTAGCTGATTAATTGAAATCATTTGGCCACGGCATTCAGCGGTGGCTTTCTTCTCCCTAGCTCTCTGAATTCCGTTGTCGCTTTCGACCTTTAGTGTTGGTTGTTTTTTTAACGAGAATGAGAGGAGGGAAATCTCGTGCAAGCGCCCTTTGCTTACCTGACGATTATTGCCGTGTGGTCTACAACGCCACTTGCGATTAATTGGAGTAGTCAAACGATCAGTCCTGTTGCGGCCCTTGGACTGCGAATGGCATTAGCTGTGATCGTAGGGCTACTTCTATTGGCGATTTTACGTGTACGCATTGTATGGACAAAACATTCTATCGCGACCTATTCATATGCTCAGTTAGGTATCGCAGGAGCAATGCTTTGTGTGTATAGCGCTGCTCAGTATATTCCGTCCGGTTTGATATCGGTATTGTTTGCCTTATCGCCAATGATATCGGCTATTTTTGCCTTTTTTATGCTTGGTGAAGACAACTTTCAGAAGCACAAAATCATCGCATTTATAATGGCCTTGTTTGGTCTAATTCTTGTTTCTGTTGATACGATTTCGTTATCACAAAACGGATTGTTGGGGATTGCCTTATTGCTTAGCGGAGTGGTTCTCTACAGCTATAGCGGAGTGAAGGTCCAAAAGATTGGATTTAAAGGCCATCCCTTATCCACGACAGTTGCAAGTTTATTGGTGTCTTTGCCTCTGTTCTTTATCGCTTGGCTACTTCTGGATGGTGATTTACCGATGTTTGATATTAATAGTCGTTCGGTTCACGCGATCATTTACTTGGCTATTTTTGGTTCATTGCTTGGCTTTTGCGCTTACTTTTACTTGTTGAAAGAGGCTGGTGCGTCTTCTGTGGCAATGATGACATTACTTACACCTGCGCTTGCATTGATGTTAGGAGCTCAAATTAATAATGAATCGATTGGGGTGAATGTGATTTGCGGCACTGCCTTAATTTTATCGGGCTTATTCT
>NZ_LWFI01001265.1:0-989 GCF_001635735.1 Oleiphilus sp. HI0067 | reverse complement strand
AAAGTATGGAGGCAACGATGTATCAAACAATATGCTCAGGGACATGCTGCTCGAATATCCGCTTTGGAATGCAACCTATATTATCACCAAAGAAAAGTCTCTCAGAGAAACCTATAAAACTGATTCGGCCTGAATTTGGATATTCCGAGCACTCTTAAAAGTAATTCTTTTTCAAGATGAGATTTGGATGATGCTATCCGTGGTTCAAAATAAACACGGTAGTCATTAAGTGTCATGACTCCATCGTCGAAAATGACTCGTTTGTTGTATTTAATATTTGCGATGAGGATATTTTGAAACCAAGCGTTAAATTCGGCATTTAACACCAAGTTATACTGCTCTCCTCGCAAGGCGCGAACTGTTTTATAGGTTTCTCTGAGAGACTTTTCTTTGGTGATAATATAGGTTGCATTCCAAAGCGGATATTCGAGCAGCATGTCCCTGAGCATATTGTTTGATACATCGTTGCCTCCATACTTTACGACTAAAGTTGCCTTACCTATTTTGTAGTACTTAAACGCTTCAGCAGCGCATAACAGTTGTAAGGGAGAGGTGACGATAAATAAAGCAGACTTCATTGTGTTCATTTTTGCTTTTTCTTATTTTACTAGATTCCAAGAAATTGGCTCACCAAACGCAATGTCTCGTGCGGCTTTTTTACCTAGCACATTAGGCAACTCTTTAGGCGTAAGACCAAAACCTGGGCGTATTGATCTTACATTTTGCTTTGTGAGCTTTTCGCCAGCTTTGATATTGGCTACGGCATAAAGTGAACGCCTAAAAGTGGCATTTCCTTCTTCACTTTTTTTACGTTGATAATTGACAGAACCAAGTGCTTCCCAAGCAGTTTTACTATCACGGCATAACTGAAGAAGTTCTTTTTCTTCTAATGAAAAACTATCGTCCGGACCTCCTCCAGAACGATCAAGCGTAACATGCTTTTCAATAACACAAGAGCCTAGCGAGACCGAAGCAATAGCTGTTGTATT
>NZ_LWFI01001264.1:0-563 GCF_001635735.1 Oleiphilus sp. HI0067 | reverse complement strand
GTTAACTTGGCTTTTATTGCTCTGTTTTTTTATTATCACGCTGTACATATCTTGCACAGCTTTTGTTCGCCAGATGCTATTTTTGCTTCTGGGGCGCCGTCCATAAATTCAAAACTTAGTTGCTCTTCGCGCATTGTTTTCTTGTTGCGCCTTTAAAATTCATAAATATCTGTTTGCTATAGACAAGCTCGCGATTTGATTTACCTAATCAACTTTTAACGTTAATTGATGAGAAATACCCGTTTTGGAATTAAGTTATTAAACCCTATACCCGCATGGTCTATGAGGGCGTTATTAGTCAGATCTCGGAATCAATCTACCAATAGGTAGACTTGTTAGTAGGTCGAGAAAATAGATTTAGTGATGATGAATATGATTTCAAATGCCTGATGGCTTATTTTAAAGATGCCTGTCGCAAGAGACATAAAGTACGCGTCGCAGCATCTAAGAGAACCTCACGAATAAAAACTCAGAATTCCGCATTTTCATTTAATGGCTATAATTAATAAGGGCTTTCCTCTTCAGTAATAGTCGTGTTTTTCGATTATGGAGTATGAAGTAAA
>NZ_LWFI01001263.1:0-784 GCF_001635735.1 Oleiphilus sp. HI0067 | reverse complement strand
CATTGGTCGGTTCGCGTCCTAAGAATATGTTTTCGGCGATGGTTAGCTCGGGAACGAGATTCAATTCTTGATGGATAATACTGATCCCCACTTCTTGCGATTCACGTGGACCAGAGAAAGAAACCGTTTCGCCTTGATAATGAACGCTCCCACCGTCAGAGCGGTAGATGCCAGTTAGCACTTTCATCATTGTGCTTTTTCCTGCGCCGTTTTCACCCATTAAGGCCATCACCCGCCCGGGGTAAACACTCAAACAAGCTTTATCTAAAGCTTTCACTCCAGGGAAAGACTTCTCAATATCTTTCAGTTGTAAAATAGCCTCAGTCATCATCCCATCCCTAAGAGCGCTGCACTCAAAACACAACGCCTGATTGAAATATGACATTGGCATATGGGCTGCACTCGCCCGTCCGAACGACCGCTAAACTATCGCAACTTATGTCTTTGAACTCCTCATGACTAACATAATGACGAGAAATATCAGCGCCTTGATCACGCTCTGCATCATCAAGTAAGCCTTCCAAAATCTGGTGGGCAGAAGGGTTATGCTCTTTTATTTCATGCGCGATGAACACCGCCTCGACTTGCAGTTCCGATAGAACCGTTCGCACTGTATCCTCAAAGCTCGGTACGCCATGCGTTAATGCCAAATCGATACGTTCTACGTCATCAGGGATCGGTAAACCGGCATCGGCTATCGTCATTTCATCACCATGTCCCATACTGGCAATGAGATGTGAAACGTCAGAGTTAAGAAGAGCGCTTTTCTTCATTATGTTTTCCC
>NZ_LWFI01001262.1:0-1010 GCF_001635735.1 Oleiphilus sp. HI0067 | reverse complement strand
TAAAAGCTGGGCGGGAGCATGGGGCGGATTGGCTTGTACGGTTTTATTGGCGTTAGCGTCTTCAGCGTATCTTGGTTTAAGTGCGTCAATGACAATTCAGCTTGTCATTATTACTTTGTTGGTCGCAATTATTTCGATTTTCGGTGATTTGACCGAGAGCATGTTCAAGCGTGAGGCGTGTATTAAAGACAGTAGTAATCTTTTACCTGGGCATGGTGGTGTGCTTGATCGTATCGATAGCCTTACAGCTAGTATTCCAGTACTAACTGCACTTCTTTATAGCTTTGCTTGGATCTCTTGGGGTGGTCAGTGAGTTCTGAAGCTGTCTGTGTATTAGGTGCGACAGGTTCTATTGGTTTAAGTACGTTAGATGTTTGCGCGCAGCACCCTGAGAAGTTTTCAATATTTGCTCTAAGCGCACATTCTGATTGGCGGGCGCTACTAAAGCTGTGTTTGGTTCACAAGCCCAAGTATGCCGTTATTTCATCTGAGCAGGTGCGTGCTGATGCGGTTGAGGCGTTTAAAAATGCGAGTACCGACACGGAACTTTTGTTTGGGGCGGACGCGTTAACATTTATCGCTAGCCATAATGAAGTAGATATTGTTATGGCTGCAATCGTTGGTGCGGCTGGTTTATCTTCGAGTTTTGCTGCGGCCCAGTCAGGAAAAAAACTTCTTTTAGCGAATAAAGAGTCTCTCGTGTTGGCGGGATCGCTGCTCATGAATGCAGTGCGTGAGTCCAATGGTGTCCTGTTGCCTATCGATAGCGAGCATAACGCGATTTTTCAGTGCTTACCGCACAACTACGCGTGTGGGAATAAGCCTGGTTCGGAAGTAACCCAAATATTATTGACCGCTTCCGGTGGTCCGTTCCGTTCTTTCAATCGGCATCAGCTTGAGTTGGTAACGCCAGAGCAAGCGTGCACTCATCCCAATTGGTCAATGGGTAGAAAAATATCAGTCGATTCAGCAAGCCTTATGAACAAAGGTTTAGAGTTGATTGAAGCTTG
>NZ_LWFI01001261.1:0-1275 GCF_001635735.1 Oleiphilus sp. HI0067 | reverse complement strand
ATGTTTGGGCTGGATCCCATCACCTTCACTACAGCGCACTTCCAGATTGGGCACAAACAGCCGGCATGGTTATGTCTCTTGTTCTTCTTGCTCCATCTTGGGGTGGCATGATCAATGGTATGATGACGCTATCTGGTGCTTGGGACAAACTACGAACTGACCCTATTCTACGCTTCCTTGTTGTATCACTTTCTTTCTACGGAATGTCGACATTTGAAGGTCCGATGATGGCGATTAAAACCGTGAATGCGCTATCACATAACACAGACTGGACTATTGGCCACGTTCACTCTGGAGCATTAGGCTGGGTAGCTATGATCTCGATCGGTGCAACATACCATCTAATCCCTCGCCTATTCGGTGTGAAAGAAATGTTCAGTATTTCATTGATCAACCTTCACTTCTGGCTAGCAACGGCTGGTACAGTTCTATATATCGCAGCGATGTGGGTTAACGGAATCATGCAAGGCTTAATGTGGCGTGCAGTCAATACCGATGGCACTCTCACTTATAGCTTTGTTGAATCTCTAGAAGCGAGCCATAATGGGTATGTCGTCAGATTAATCGGCGGAGCTATCTTCCTGTCAGGCATGCTTATTATGGCCCTTAATGTTTGGCTAACTATTAGACAAACAAGTGCTAAAGCACTCGACTCAGTGCCAGCACAAGCTTAAGGAGAGCGATAGAATGAACCATGAAATAATTGAGAAAAACCTTGGCCTAATGATCCCATTAATCATTGTCGCAATAAGCTTTGGTTTCTTAGTGGAAGTTGTACCTCTTTTCTTTAACAAGGATATGAAAACACCTGTCGAGGGACTTAAGCCTTATACTGCGGTACAACTAGAAGGTCGTGACATATATATCCGTGAAGGGTGCCATACTTGTCACACACAAATGATTCGTCCGTTCCGCGCAGAAACAGAGCGTTATGGCCATTACTCAGTAGCTGGTGAATTTGTTTACGACCACCCATTTTTATGGGGGTCAAAGCGTACGGGTCCTGACTTAGCGCGTGTAGGCGGTCGCTATAGTGATGATTGGCACCGAGCTCATATGTACAACCCTCGAAATGTTGTACCTGAGTCTAAGATGCCAGCTTACCCTTGGCTGTTCACCGCTAAAATCGATCATAAGACAACACCTAAAAAAATGGAGGCTCTCCGTAAAGTTGGCGTCCCATACACTGATGAAGACATTGCAGGAGCTTCAGATGCAGTAAAAGGTAAGACTGAAATTGAAGCGCTTGTTGCTTACCTTCAAAACCTCGGTACG
>NZ_LWFI01001260.1:0-1093 GCF_001635735.1 Oleiphilus sp. HI0067 | reverse complement strand
TAAGGGATGTGTATTTCGATTCAGCCTTGGTTGATGAAAAGCTAGTGGATCGATATTTTGAGTTGTCCCGTTATCCGGGTAATTTAGCGGCGTTCCCAAAACGTGTTAAAGCGCGTCTAGACCAAGACTCACAGTTAATTTCTGATGTAAGCGTTCCAACGTTTGTAATGTGGGGACAAGAGGATCTTTATTTTCCGGTAGCCAATGCTTATCGGTTTCAAAAAGAAATCGCTCAAACCCAAATGTATATATTTGAAGACGTTGGGCATCTACCGATGGAAGAGGTTCCTGATGCATCTGTGAAGGCGTATCGCTCTTTTCTAACTCAAATTTCGTATTAACGACTAGTTTTCTCGGGTGCCTAGTTAACGCGAGGTGCTTGAACCTGCAAAGAATCGTGCTAAATCTTACTAGCCAAAAAAAATGAACTTTAGAGGGATGCGCGCGTCCCTACTTTTACATTGCTAAGAGCATTTATTTCAATTGGCGAAAGTATGAGCAAGGTGCTAATTCTTAATGGGCATCATCCTTATCCTTTTTCAGAAGGTCGATTAAACAAAACCATGGTGGAGCTGGCAGAGGCTCGTCTACAAGAAAAGGGACATGAAACGCGCGTTGTAAATTCTGCAGAAGAATATGATGTGGATGAACAAGTTGCGAATCATGTTTGGGCTGATGTTGTGATTCTTCAAACGCCTGTGAATTGGATGGGCGTGACATGGACATTCAAAAAATATATTGATGAAGTCTACACGGCTGGTATGGGTGGCTAGTTGTGTAACGATGATGGGCGTACCCACGAAGAACCTAAGAAAAACTATGGCGGTGGAGGCATAGCAGCGGGTAAAAAATATATGCTGTCATTAACTTTCAACGCACCCGAAGAAGCGTTTAATGACCCAGGTGAATATTTATTCCAAGGCAAAACGGTTGATGATTTGTTCTTCCCGATGCATGTGAATTTTCGGTTCTTCGCAATGGAGCCGCTTGAAACGTTCGTGGCCTATGACGTGATGAAAAAACCAAGCGTCGATGACGACCTTAAACGATTTGAAGCACATTTAGATCGCATTTTTTAGAGCACTGTTTGGGG
>NZ_LWFI01001259.1:0-818 GCF_001635735.1 Oleiphilus sp. HI0067 | reverse complement strand
ATACGTTTACGCTTGGCGTCAAACTCAAGTACTTTTACTTTGACAATATCGCCCGTTTTAACCACGTCTCGAGGGTCTTTCACGAACTTGTTAGCCAGACAAGAAATGTGCACGAGGCCATCTTGATGCACTCCAATATCTACAAAGGCCCCAAAATTTGTCACGTTGGTGACACTGCCTTCAAGGATCATTCCTTCTTTTAAATCGCTTATCTCTTCGATACCCTCTTTAAAGTTTGCTGATTTAAATTCAGGTCGAGGGTCTCTACCAGGCTTCGCAAGTTCGCGCAAAATATCGTTAATGGTATGAACGCCGATGCTATCGGAAGTGAAGGCCGAGGCGTCGAGTTGTGTGACAGACGTTTCACCAATAAGTTGCACTACTTTTTTGTCTTGAGATTTGGCAATTTGTTCAACGACAGAATATGACTCGGGATGCACGGCAGAGGCATCTAGCGGATTTTCGCCATTGTTAATACGAAGAAATCCAGCGCATTGTTCGAAAGCTTTATCGCCTAAACGAGGCACTGATTTCAAATCTTCTTTAGAGCGAAAAGCGCCATATGTATCTCGGAACAAAACAATATTGGACGCTGTGTTGGCTGCGATGCCAGATACGCGTGAAAGTAAAGGTGCAGAAGCTGTATTGACGTCGACGCCAACAGCATTAACACAGTCTTCAATGACCGCGTCTAAGCTTTTTCCAAGCTTGAACTGACTTACATCGTGTTGATACTGACCAACACCAATGGCTTTGGGCTCTATTTTCACAAGCTCTGCAAGCGGGTCTTGTAACCTTCTAGCGATCGATACCGCTCC
>NZ_LWFI01001258.1:0-1234 GCF_001635735.1 Oleiphilus sp. HI0067 | reverse complement strand
CCGCAAAGGCAGCTGCTGACCCTTTTGGCGAAAACGTATACGACGAACATAAGCGCTGGTGTGATGAGTATTTTTATTTAAAACATCGTGAGGAAACACGCGGTGTTGGCGGTTTATTTTTCGATGATTTGAACGAATGGGGCTTTGAGCGTTCTTTTGCTTATATGCAAGCGGTAGGTGATAGCTACACAAAAGCTTATGTCCCAATTATTCAGAAACGAAAAGACCATGAATATGGTGAGCGCCAACGTGACTTTCAATTATATCGCCGCGGTCGCTATGTTGAGTTCAATTTAGTGTTTGATCGTGGGACATTGTTTGGTTTGCAGTCGGGCGGACGAACAGAATCAATTTTGATGTCACTACCTCCGCTTGTTAAGTGGGGATACAACTGGCAAGCAGAAGAGGGCTCAGAAGAAGCGCGACTTAATGCATTTTTATCGCCACGAGATTGGTTGAAGGGGTAGTACAAATATGGATCGTTATGCGGTGATTGGAAATCCAATTGAACACAGTAAATCCCCATTTATTCATGCCCAGTTTGCGAATAAAACTGGCGAACAGCTTGTATATGAGCGAATCTTGGGCCGTATCGATGCTTTTGAGGAAGACGTAAAAGACTTCTTTTCAGACGCTAATAACAAAGGTTTAAACGTAACTGTTCCATTCAAAGAAAAAGCCTTTGCAATGTGTGACGTTCTCAGTCCTCGGGCTCAAATTGCCGAAGCGGTAAATACGCTCTACATGAAAGATGGCAAACTTTATGGCGACAATACCGATGGGTGCGGGCTAGTACGAGATATTCAAGAGAATTTTCAGGTCTCGTTGGCAGGAAAGCGCGTCTTACTGATTGGTGCAGGGGGGGCATCTAAGGGTGTTTTACTCCCGATTCTTGAGGCAGCTCCAAGTCAGTTGGTAGTTAGCAACAGAACTTTTTCTAAAGCTGAACAGCTTGTCGGCCGATACAAACAAAGACCTGAAATTGTTGCATGCGGTGCAGAGTTAACAGCAGAGAGTTTTGACGATTTATCGAGTGCATTTGATCTGGTGATCAATGGAACTTCTGCTAGCCTTTCAGGAGAGCTTCCGAAAATTTCTTCTGAGATCTTTTCAAGCGAAACGCATGTTTACGACATGATGTACGGGGACCAAGAGACGGTCTTCAATTGTTGGGCCAAAGACAGCGGCGCAACAATGACCATGGATGGTTTAGGTATGCTTGTAGAACAGGCGG
>NZ_LWFI01001257.1:0-594 GCF_001635735.1 Oleiphilus sp. HI0067 | reverse complement strand
TTGATCGTTTCGAAGCCCCAAGGACTCACGCAAGGAATAACGACTAAATTAAACTTCTCTTCGTATTGCTCTGCCTTATTAACTAAAAAAGAGAGCGCACCTAAAACACCACTCGTTTCATAACCATGCACTCCACCAGTAATAAGCACCCAGGGAAGCTCAGGATTCGGCTGAGCGGTTTTAACGGCAAACAACGAATATCGAATAGGGTCGTGAGAAAGAGAGCCGTAGTTATCGATATGAAAGCGATCAGAGAGTCGATACAAATGATCAACAACTTCAGTTTGATACGAACGATAATAGCGTACCGCAGAACGCCACTGTTCTATTTCGGATGCACCCCAAGGTTGACCTGGGGTGCCAATTGCATACGCCATGCTTAAACCCTATTTCTTTTTTGCAGCTTTCTTTTTAGCAGGCGCTTTCGGCTTAGCAGCAGTCTCGACCCACTTACCATCTTGGTAATAGGCCGTCCAACCCGTTGCTTTTGCTTTTTCACCGTCCATGACTTCAGACATCAAGTACTGCTCTTTAGTCTTGCGACTAAAGCGAATAACACTTGGATGTCCATCAGGGTCTGCTACTGGCCCATCA
>NZ_LWFI01001256.1:0-1186 GCF_001635735.1 Oleiphilus sp. HI0067 | reverse complement strand
GTTTTGCGATGGGTGTAGAGCGTCTTGTTCTTCTGCTCGAAGAGCTTAAGGTATTCCCTGAAGAGCTTGATGTGGTTGCGGATGTTTATATTGTCGCCGCAGGTGATGGTACTCAAATTAAAGCCTTCGAATTAGCAGGTCACTTGCGATCTGAAGGTGGTCTTCGTGTGTTGCAAAATATGGGGCAGGGCTCGTTCAAATCTCAAATGAAAAAAGCGGACAAGTCTGGTGCGCGCTATGCGGTTATTCTTGGCAGTAACGAAATTGATACCGACACAGCTTTGGTTAAGCCTTTAAAGAGTGATGAAGAACAAAAAAGCGTTGCTCAAAGTGATTTGATTAAATACATCGTTGTTTGAATGCAGTAAACTACTGCGCGGCTGATTAGCTGCTAATAAGAAATTGAGTTAAGTGGAGTAATTTGTGGACGAGTTTAAGACCGAAGAAGAACAAATCGCAGCGATTAAAAACTGGTGGAAGAATAACGGTAGTTCTGTGTTGCTAGCCGTTGTTGCTGCTCTTGCAATTGTATTTGGTTATCGTGCATGGCAAAACAACGTAGAGAATGATAAAGCGACAGCCTCTGCGTTATATCAGCAGTTGGTTAGCATCTCTACCCAGCAAGCAGGCTTAGGCGACGACCAGTCAGCTAGCTTTATTGCGAACGAGCTTAAAGAGAAATTTATAGATTCTGAATATGCGCGTTTTGCAGCATTGTTCTTGGCGAAACAAGCCGTGACTGCCAAAGATTACGATACTGCGCTTGCAGAACTTGATTTCGTTTTAGAATCAAATGAAGACCCGCGTACGATCCACATCGTTAATGCACGTAAAGCTCGCATTCTATCAGCGAAAGGTGAGTATGAAGCTGCGCATGCTTTACTCGATGCATCAGATGAAGCATTCGCCCCTGCATATCTTGAAATTAAGGGCGATATCTACATTCTTCAAGGTGATCGCGAGTCAGCAAAAGAAAGTTATCTAGCGGCGTTTGATATGGTGAAAGATGCGCCACAACGAGCACCACTTTTAGGTGTCAAATTGTCTGACTTGGGTGTGGACACACAGAGCCTTTAGTCACCTTCATGGATCATAGTATGACAAAGAGACTTATACAGTGTCTTGGCTTGAGCGCGGTTTTTACCGCGCTTTTTGCTTGTAGTTCTGACACTGGAAACATTCCTAC
>NZ_LWFI01001255.1:0-54630 GCF_001635735.1 Oleiphilus sp. HI0067 | reverse complement strand
TTAATGCGATTGAATTGTCAGTGCTTTCTAAGACTGATGTCGCTAAGCGGATTGATGACCTGTTTGATGAGGCGGAAGAAAATAACTGGTTTCGTACAGATCTCGTAGCGCAGCGTAATTTGGTTCAACTAGAGCTTAAGGTTGATGATTCTGATGATATTTTTGAGTTAGATCGCATCGTTTTTCAAGCGTATCAAAATGAAGGTAATGAAGATCTTAAAGCAGCATTGCTAACTTTGAGCAATGATGTTGTTACGCCACTTGATGCAGTTGACTTAATTAAGCAAAAAGATGCTTTGTATAATTGGCGCCTTAACGAACTGTTAACGAGTCACGCAACTTCAAATGCTGTCGTAACACAATTCATATCAGATTATCAGTCTCGATACCCTTCAGCGATTCAGGAAGCATTTGTTAGTCCTGAACTAAATCCAGGTAACGGTCGTCCCGTCAACTGGGTTGTAGAAGAGGTGTCTAATTCTCAAGGTCAAGTCTCTGCAGTGGAATTTGAGGATTTTGATGGCTTGATTTATTTAGAAGCAGATTTGGCTGATGCAATCGATCTCACATCTGGTGCTTCTTCTATTACGAACACGCTTACAGCGCTTGTAAGTACCGCTTCTATACGGGGTGCGGGTGACAATTCTAAAGAAGATGTCGCTGCAAAATATTATTTGAATGACGAACTACTTCGCTTCCCCGATGGGACGATCATCCCAAGTAATACGGATGATAGGTTAAGTGAAGAAGAGGTTATACGATATGATCGGGCAATATTGATTTCACCAACTCGATCGGTAAGCGTCCTATCCCACGTTTCTCTCAATGCCTCCATATCTAGCGTACGTGGCGATGATAGTTGGATTTCAACCATTAGATTTGGACAAGGGAATTCTGATACTCATGCTCTGTTTGAACCCGTGAGTATCTATGATCCAGTTCAGAATTATTCTGAAATTGTTTCAACTAGTTTTTCAGCGGCATCTTCTAATTTTGATTCAGATCTTTTGAGTCAATCTATGATGTTTAATCGAGAGAGCTTTCTAGAACTTGATACTCAGAGTACCGTTGTCGAGTCTCGCTATATCAACGAATATCTTGGTTCGTTTGCTTGGGATTTGTCATCGAAAAATGGAATTACATTCGATGCCGCATTAGATGCATTGGCCGAGGATATTGTGGACCGAGAAATAGACGGGAAGTTTTTTTCTATGCCCACTATTTCTGATTGGAGTTCTGTAAAAAGCAACTTGCAAAGAGGGCCTTCTCAGTTCAACCTTATTGGCACTAACAAACCCATCTCGTCGCTAGTATCGATAATGCGAGATGAACTAAATCTTTTGCTGCCTCAAGCAGATTTAAAAGATCTTGATGTTTTCCCAACTGATTTTGTTTTCGGTATTCCAGTTATTGGCATAGACAGTGACGGAGATGGTGTTCTCGATAATTCGGATGCGTTTCCTTTTGATCCAAATAAAACTGAGGAAGAGCTGCCAACTAACTATCCGGGGTTAACATCTTCGAATTTCGATGACCCGATTGACTTGGTTGCTAAACTCACGGGAGAGATTGATTTTCAAGTCGTCCTTGAAGTTACCCAAGGACAATGTTCAGCCAACAATTGCCTAGGAATAGGTGACGCGGCAACTGAAATAATTGACAGTTGGTTAGTCATTGATAAACCGCTTGGGGCAGAAGTAGTTTTAGCTGAGCGAAATGACAGTACACAAACTGGGGTTCAATTTTCAGGGTCGATTCCAGGAACTTATAAGTTACTTGGCTTGTTCACTACAAATGAATCGCCTACTCGCTCATATGAAGCGCAATTGAACATTGTTGTTCCTGATTTTTCACAATATACATATCGGGTGACGCCCAATCCTCCTGATTTAGGTCAACGGCTCAATGTAGAAATTGAAGCGGATGCGTTGTTGTGTGAAGCATACTCAGTTTGCTCAAATCCAAATGGTGGCGAGTATATTAGTATCGGTAGCTTAGATGGTGATATTTATGCTTCTTGGAATGATGCTGATGGTCAAGGGCTTGAAGATATTGATATTAACAATAATGAGTTTTCAGCCGTTGATTACGGTTCAAATTATTCATTATTTATATACTTGAGTGGCTCAAGTGTTAATGTAAAAGTCGCAGATTACGATGCGGGGCTTGATCTTGATGATGATGGAGACGGTGTTCTTAATCGATTTGATGCGGTACCAGGCGATGCAGCATGTAGTTCGCTCGATGATAGTTTTAACCTTTCAGATCTGATTCAGCCAAACTCTTTAGATTTTCAGTCGGCAAATACGTTACCTACTGGAGAATTACGTTATTGCCGTAGTACTTACTTAGCGGCGAAAGGCGTTACAACTCCTACTTTTACGTTTCCTGATAGTGGAATCAATATTTATTTCGACGACTCTCTCGATCTATTGTTTTTCGAAGGAAATAAGAACGAAACATTAGTACTTCCCTCAAACAAGAACAGTATTGATAAAGCTACGGACTATACTCCTGTCTCAGTAATTGAGGACTCGGCTAATCAAGTTGCTTATATTGTTTACAAAACGGGACAAATTGACCGGTTTAGCTATAGAGACGGCTCGTTTACGCTTTTTTCAAATGCTCGATTTGGTTATTCAGCGTTTAATGATCCAAATGTCTCAAGAGTTGTTGATGGGTATGTATTTGTAGCCCTAGAAGCCCAGGTTAGTGGGTTTGATGATTTCGTTCTAATCCTTGATGAGGATGGACAGGACGCGCCTATTAATTTTGGTAGGAAATATTTGAGTGCCGGTCAACAAGTTTCTTTGCATTTCGGGAATGAGGACGTTGCAGCTTTTCCTAGTTTGAGAGCTGAATGGCTTGTAAATCGACGAGAGAAGGTCGTGGGTACATCTGACTATCACGTATCTACTTTGGGTTCTTTGCGAGTATCTAATCAGACTAGAGTATTGAGCGAAGGGCAGCTTCAGCTCAAAGACATTCTTAGTGTCTCGATTGTTGATGTAGCGGGTAATGACTTTGTAACGATACCAATTACTTTAAGCGTGCCTGTGCTAAACATTCCAAATCTTGTATTGCTAGACAGATTCCCGAGTGGCGGGGATGCAATCATACTAGATTATGAAGAGGAACTTGATCTTCTTTCTGATGGCTTGCAAGTGTCTTGGTCGATTAATGATGCTTCGGTAGATTATCTCAAGCCTTACTCTAGCTCACTGGCCGCGCCATATATGCTTCCTCAGGGCATAATCTCTGAAGGAGATATCGTCGAAGCAGATATTTCATTTACATTAATTGATGACCTTGATCCTAATAAAACGATTGAGCTCGATCTAAAGAGTATTTTGACCGTTGCGATCGGAGATCCGGCTACTATTGTTCCTTCAGTTACTAATGTTCTAGTGTCTGAAGATAATGTACGGGCAGAACTAGATTATTCTTCAGAGGCTAATAATCAATATTATGAGCTCTACTTTACTCCGAGATGGTATGTAGATGGCAAGCTTCTAGTTGATATCAATAACAATCCTTTATCGACTTTTACGATTGATACAGACGTCGCATTTGGACAAACATTAAGTGCTGGTTATGAGTTTTCAATAGGCGATACGTCTGGGTTTACTTCAACTGTAGTAGCGGGAGAGCCTGTTGTTAGCCTTGCCACGACTTTTGAATTTGACCAAGACTTTATAAATGTAGGGGAAACCTTATCGGTTGACGATATTTTCAAGAGTCGAGTGTATGAGAGCTTTATCCCTGTATGGTCAGTCAACAGCCTAGTAATTGAAGGATTTAATGAAACTTCATTCAGCACGAGCAACTTGGAAGTTGGCGATTCTGTCAATCTTAATATCCATGAGATAGATCCAACCAAGCCTAATAATGTTGGGGATAATGCAATTGCTGGAGTTGGTGAAATCGTAATTGGTTATGGTTTTGATCCATCTACAGATCAAGATTTCGATAGTGACGGCATAAAGAATTCGCAAGATTACTTTATCTATGATCCTGCTTGTAGTGCACGCAATCAGGGGAATCCAGATGATTTCGATGGAGATGGAATTCCTAACATAGATGAATTAAATATCGATCTTGCCACACCATCAAATAGCAAAGTTATATCTCACATACGATTGTCCGATAGCGACGGCGATGGTTTATCAGACTCAGATGAATTACTTGCAGGTACGGATCCTCTAAACCCAGATACCGATAATGATAGTAATTCTGACTACTATGAGGTGAAACTTCGTAACTCAGACCCTCTCGATGACACCGATTTTGTGGATCTAAATGATGATCTTGATCAAGACGGGCTGCTAGACGTTGCGGAGTATGCTGCGGGAACAAGTTTAAAGCGAGTCGATAGTGATGGGGATGGTTTGCCTGATGGCTATGAGGTAAATGTTAGTTTGACTGATCCGTTGAGCAAGGATAGTGATGCAGATGGTTTGTCAGACGGTGCAGAAGAGCTTATAACAAATACGAATCCAAATCTTGTCGATTCCGATAGTGACGGTTTGGGAGATGGCTTTGAAGTCGCAAATGATTACAACCCTCATGATACTGACACACGCAATAATGGTGTTCAGGATGATATGGAACTTAGCGATGCTCCCGTTTCAGACCTTATTGAGATCGGTGATTTAGCCAACTACCGTTATGCAGAAGACTATAACCCTGTCCCAGCTGGGACATGCTATGCAAGTTGGCTTTATCAAAAACAGCCGACTTTGAGTGCGGCTTCTACGAACGATCAAGACGTAGGTTCTCCGACAAAAGTCGCTTTGGCTGGAGGGGATCTTGAACAGTTATATCTCATGGATGGAGTGACTGGTCTTTATCTTACACCGATTATCGCTAATCAATTAGTTGACGCAGTGAGTGCGTTGACGTTTGCCTCTGGCGCTTCATCTAGCGAAACCTTATTTGTAGGTTCTTCAAATGGGGTCGTTCGTGAATTTGATACAAGTGTTGATCCTGCGGTATTCGCGCAATTTTTTGATACTACAACCTCAGATCCAGTTAGTGCGATTTGGGATCAAGGTACTTATTTGATCGTTGAAACGACGAACTCAATGGGTAACTTGTCTCAAACGATTTTTAACAAAGGGTCTCGTGCCATTGAATCGTTGACGGCTACTCAAGTAAGTGTCAAACATGCTGTGTGGGACGATAAAAATACACGTCAAGCTTTGTGGGCACTAGAAGACTTAAACGATACTTTCGTGAGCTTTGACTATAGCGGATTGCCAACAGTAATTGAGTCGTCTAATTTGAATAGTTCAGACTTGGTATTGAATGGACCGTTATATATAGATAATGCCTTATCGACCAGACGTTTGCGTTTTGCGTCCGGTCATAGTTATTTGCCTGACGCAACGACCCCTGATTTCGAATCAGCGAATGCTGATTTAGATAGAGCATTCGTATTAGCTGCTCAAAGAGATACTTCAGATAGACACACTACAACACTCGGGATTGATGGAAAATTAACGATTCAGCTATACCCGAATGCAGCAAATGATAGCGAGTATTGGAGATATGCAAGATCTGGTTATGGTACTCAGGCCTTAGCATTATTTAATGCTCAGGAAGATGTTGTGTTGCTTCGTCAGGTTGAAAATAGCGCATCCCCTTCTTTAGGTTATTTGCAGTACCTGCGTGAAGAAGTTGGTGATTCTGATAGTGATGGCTTGCCAGGTTGGTACGAACATTACTCAAATTCTGACGACAATCTAAGCTCTGATAAAGATCAGTTATTAGGTGGAGTATCGCGATTAGATCGTTTTGATAATTTTGATGATATTTCTGATTTCCTCGTGGATTCCGACGGTGATGGCTTGAGCAATGGTGAAGAGTCGGGCGGTGATGAGTATAAAAACGACAGTAATAATGACGGACTGAATGACAATGTCGGCGCTGGAATTATAGGCTCCAATGATGATGACAATGACGGCTTAGCGAATTTCGAAGAAATTAATATATATGGCACGGATCATAACTTAGCCGATACAGATAGTGATGGCGTAAGTGATTATTTTGAAATTTTTGTGTTATTCACTGATCCCACAAATCCAACATCTAAAGACTTCGATTTAGATAGTGTGTTAGATAACGATGGTTCAAGCGATTATGACGCAGATGGCCGCACTAACGCTGAAGAGGAAACTGAAAATACTGATCCTTATAACTGGGATACTGATGGCGATGGTTTGACTGATGGAGAAGAGTTTGCATTAGGCACGAATCCTTTATCAGCAGACTCGGATGGTGATGGTCTGAGTGACTTCGTTGAATCTAAGGTGGCGGGTCTTAATCCTAATGATGGTAGCGATGTAAACAATACAGATGCTGATTCTGACGGTTTGAAAGACTGGGAGGAAGCAATATATGGCACAGATCCTAGCGATCCCGATAGCGATAATGATGGGATTAACGATGGAGATGAAGTTCGACCTACGCCAGTTACAGGTGAACCGTATTACACGACAAATCCATTATTAGATGATACAGATGGCGACGGACTAACTGACAAAGAAGAGCGAGACGGAATTACGCATACCCCACAACAGCAAGTCGAGTGTAATAGCAATACTACTCTAACTTCAATCAAAACGCGTGGCGATTTGGCTGATACCGATGGCGATGGCCTGAGCGATTATTTTGAGTTTGGTCTCGATGCGCAAGCTATCGTGCGAGGATTTTTCTCAGATCCTACTAAAACAGACTCAGACGGAGATGGATTGACTGACCTAGAAGAGTGGGAATTTGAGTACACATACTCTAATGATGATTTGTTAGAGCTTGGATTTGATTTAACTAACCCACCAAATGGATTTATGGATCCATTAAAGTGTGATTCTGATGGTGACGATTTATCTGATTTAGAAGAATTTGGTTTGAACACCAACCCTGGTTTCGAAGATACAGATAATGATTTGCTAGAGGATGGAAAAGAAGTTCAGCTTGGTTTGCAACCATTTAGCCGTGATAGCGACGGTGATGGTCTGCGTGATGGTTATGAGGTGTACCTCACACTGACTGATCCTAAGTCAATCGATAGTGATTTGAATAATGTTTCTGACGCAATGGAAGACTTTGATCAGGATGGAATATCTAATTTTGACGAGTTAGAGGTCGTGTTCTCGCTTCCTAGAGATTCAGATACTGGTGGGCTGATCAATGATAACGGCAAACTTATTAGTTCATTTTTAACTTCTGATGGAGCGAAAACTAGAGTTTGGATACAAGACTTATCAACGATAGTCTCAAATGGCAGTGTTGATGGAGCGGGCAATATATTAAATGCTGATAGTTCTATTGCATTTGCTGACCAATATGAATTTTTAACCACGTCAAATAGTGTTAGTGATGCCAATGAGGATGCAGATCTCGATGGTTTAACGAATATTGAAGAATTGGTATTGGGCACGAACCCTTGGATGAAAGACTCTGACAATGATGGTTTGACTGATTTTGACGAAGTAAGGGGTGACCCGAACAATGTTACTTGTGTTCAAGATGGTTTGGTTGGCTTCGTCGCTTGTACTAGTAATCCCTTAGAGGAAGATACGGATGGTGATGGTCTAAGTGATGGCGAAGAGAGTGTAGGGGACGTTAATGGCAACAAAACTAATCCAAATCTCAAAGATACGGATGGCGATGGAATCGATGATGGTGCGGAAGTTGTAGCCGGTACGAACCCGACTTTAAAAGATACTGATTTTGATTTTCTGAATGATGACGTTGATTCAAATCCTCTAAATATCGATGGGGATAGCGATGGAATTCCTGATTTTGTTGAGGTCATTTTAGGAATAGATCCAGGCAATGATGATTCTGATGGCGATACAATTACTGACGGAAACGAGGTGTGGGTTTTTGGCTATAAATCTGACGACACGCTGTTCTATTTCGGAGACGATTTGAATAGTGATAATGTGCCAGATGAGGTCCTGAATAGCAGATACCTATCTCCAGGATGGATTCCTTCTCCAAGAACTGATTTCCACAACCCACCATTTAGAGAAGTGATCACTGACTTTGCCGGTCTAACGATTCCTGGCCTAGATAGGCTTTATGTTTGGTATGTGTCGGACCCTCGCTCAGAAGATGGTGACGGTGATGGTATTTTTGATATCGAAGAGTTGTTGGTTATTGAAAATGATGTAGCGCCGATTAACTTTGATGCTCCTGTCGATTTAACCGAAACGGATATGTCGCTACCTCAATCATTTGAGAAAATGAGAACGGAAAATCGCTTTACGCATAGCAACCCATTAAGCGTGGATTCAGACAACGATGGAATTCTCGATGCGAACGAAGATTATGATAATGATTACGCTAGTAATCTGAGAGAACATAATCTCACGGACTCTAGTTCGATTGTCGCAAATTCTGATACAGATAGTTTATTGGATGGTGTAGAGATTAACATCCTTATGACTCAGACGAATAAGGCGGATACGGATAGTGATGGTGTTAATGATGATGCGGAGCTTACCGTGTCTTTCGTCGATCCAGATGCGGCGACAGAATTTACTAACCCGCGTTTAGAAACGGGCCCAGGAAAGTGCTCGTCTCTTGAAGTAGAACATAGTGTAAATGGCGCAACCTATTGTTTTACAGTTGGGTATAAATCAATGCCTACGATTGCTGATAGTGACAATGATGGTGCTAACGATAATAGTGACGGATATCCTCTAGACAACGCTTGTTCGACCTTGACGAATGGTTTTCAAAGAGCTGATCGCATGCGCTGCTACGCTAGCTGGATGGCAGAGCAATCTGAAATAGGGAAGGTTGCATTCATCGATAATGCCTCTTATGAGCAATTTGCGTTTTACGCATCGAGTTGGGATTCCCTGATTCGTTATGATTATGTAACCGGCAATTACATTAGCCATATTGATGTATCTTCTTTGCCGGTTGACTTCGTAACTTATGAGTCGGCTCAAGACAAGCTACTTCTTGTCGGAACAAATGGGTCATTGCGTTCAGTTGACCTTGGGTCACCTTCAACCGTCAATACTTTGCCTTCGCTAAGTGTTGCGAATGGTTCGATCTTTGGCTTGCTGTCAGTTGACGACCATTTTGTTGTACAAGAAAGTGATGGACTCAGCGCTAAACTTGCAATGTACGATTTAAACGGGGGCTTTGTTGGACGAGTTGATTTGGATAATGCCCAATTACGAAATGCAGTATGGGTGGCTGGACAAGGCGTTTATATACCGATTGGCTCAGATACTATCGAAGATGTAGCTTTGGTGACTGTGGATACATCTGGTACTCCATCGATTGGTAATACAATTTCATTTGCTAATGCCGGTTGGGCCGGTTTACCAGAAAGTAAATTGAGTGTTGGTCTGGTATCAAAGGTAGGGGAGCCTGCTGCTTCTCGTGTCATCGTACCGAGCGGGTTTGCGTTGAGTCTAGACTTATCTGAAATATTGGCGTTGAGTCAAACGGAGTTGAGTCGTCATCTCAGACCATCTATGTATGAAATGCTTGTTCAGCAATCCACTATTGCTGGTCGCACCGAAGAAATATATACGGTTTCCTCTTATTTAGATAATTCAGGACTTGATGTCGCACCGAGTAACTTTATGCAAAATAGTGTGCAGATTCATGTTAACTCTCTAGCTACAGCCGGTCCGCCAGATAATCCAGCGGTCGAAAATGCATTTAATTTCGCTGCGACACGTCAAGATGAGGGTGTCTGGGGGTTAGCTCCGATTGGTTCAGAGATTGTTCAAGTTAAAGAGTCAAATGGCGTGATCAAGGTTCAGGGAGTTGGCTTGTTTGACGGTGCTGATGCTGACCAAATTCCTTGCTTCTATGAACGTCGTTATGATTTAGTGAATGATGCTAGTTGTGGTGTTCCAACCGTCAATTTAGGGACTGGACGCTTTGGTGACGCTGATAACGACAGATTAGTTAACCTAGAAGAGTACGATAATCTTACGGATCCTCGAAGTTCAGATACAGATGCAGATGGTTGGGGTGATTTGGATGAAGTGCTTGAGGGTACTAATCCTTTAGATCCGGCAGATTTTTAAATAAGACAAGATCGCTAACGCGAAACCTTTAGGTTTAGTTGTTAGCGATCGCCGTTGACGGGATGTCAGTAATAACGCTGTTAACGCCCATTAATCGCAGCTGATCAATACGCTGTAAATCATTCACCGTCCATACTGAGATCTCTTTTCCTGCTGATAGTATGTCTTTGGTAACGGTTTGATTACAGAACTTATCGTTAAGAGCAATGAGCTCTAGATCTAAATTTTTAGCAGTTTGCAGGGCTGTGTTTCCATTAAAATCGGCAACTAAACCGCGCCGAATTTTTCTATCGATCCGATGTATTTTATTTAGAAAATACGGGCTAGATGATGTAACGCTTACTCTCCCTAATTTAAGATTATTTGTTCTGAGGTATCGTGCAAGCTTGTAGGCGAGGATATCCATTCTTTGTCTACTCGTAGGTTTTATCTCGAATTGCCAGTCCCAAGTTTCAGGGACGGCATCGACAACTTGTTTTAAGGTTGGAATGAAGCACGATGTTGAGCATAAATGATCTGCTTTAGCGTTTAGCGTCTGAAGTTTCAATGATGGAATGTCGTGTATATTTCCCCGGTATCCCGTCGTTCTGTTCGTCGTAACGTCATGAAATACCATTAGTTCATGGTCGGAAGATAGCCTGACGTCGAGCTCAAAAGCGAAGCATCCATTTTGTTGGGCGTGAACAAAGCTAGGCACTGTATTTTCAGGAAGTTCTGCGCGTGCGCCCCGATGTCCAATGATATACGTCATGGTTTTGCTACATGCTTTGCTTCTGTGAACCTAGCGTGATCAAGATAAACGAGTTCGGCCACTCGGCGAATAATGTGCTCTTCGTATTTGTCTATTGATCCATCAGCATAAGCTATTTTCCATAAGCCAACGATGAGAGCGAATTTGTCTTTCTCTTGCAGATGCTCGTGAATGGTTGAGGTAAATTGGTGCAAAGAAGTTGAGTCATGCGCTGATTGCTCAGCATCTTTGATGATATCTGAAATGGTTGCATCGTCTAGGCTAAAAAGTTCTTTGCCAAGCTCTTTGATTGTGATTCGTTCATTTTCATCAAAGTCATTGTCGATATTAGCGATGATACACATTAGGCTAAAACAGCATAGCTCTATGGAGCTTTGCTTAACTTCAGGATTCGTTTGTGTAGCGAGTTCAGTAAAAAAAGCTTTTAGCTTTGATATCATCTAGTGCTCACCCTTTGAGTATTTGTTCGAGCTTCAGCTGATCAACAGCGAAATTTCTAATGCCCTCGGCAAGCTTTTCTGTTGCCATAGCGCTGGCGTTCAACCCCCAGCGGAATTGTGATTCTGAATAAGGAGTCGTGGTCGTTTCTGTTGATTTAGTAAACAACTTTTGTTCCAGTGGGGCTGTATCGTTTGATAACTCTTCTAATAATTGCGGGCTAATAGTAAGCCTATCGCAGCCCGCAAGTTGCTCAATTTCCCCAGTATTTCTAAAGCTGGCACCCATGACAATAGTATCGTACCCGTTGCTCTTGTAGTGATTGAATATTTCTTTTACTGATAAAACGCCTGGGTCTTCGCAAGGCTCGTATGTCTGTTTATCTGTGTTCGATTTGTACCAATCTAGTATTCGACCAACAAAAGGAGAGATTAAATATGCACCAACGTCCGCTGCAGCTTGCGCTTGAGAGAAATCAAATAAAAGTGTTAAATTGCAGTTAATTCCTTGTTTCTCAAGAGCTTTTGCCGCTTGAATACCCTCCCAAGTTGAAGCTAATTTAATGAGAACTCGCTCCTTTGGGATGCCGGTATCTTCATACATTCCAATAATTCTTAGTGCACGTGCAACCGATTTTTCGGTATCGAAAGAAAGTCGAGCGTCTACTTCAGTACTAATTCTTCCTGGGATATGTCCTAATATTTCTTTGCCAATAGAAACCGCCAGATGATCACAAGCTAAATCTAGTTGGTCTTGACTTGATGCTCCATTTTCAAGGCCGTGACTCTTAGCATTATTCAATAGCTCAGAGTATTCAGTAAGTGAAGCTGCCTTAAGCAATAGCGAAGGGTTGGTTGTTGCATCTTGAGGCTTCCATTGTTTAATTGCTTGTAAATCACCTGTGTCGGCCACAACAACAGTCATCTTTCTTAATTGGTCTAACTTGTTCGACATAATGAAACTCAATGAGTAATGGGATATAGGTAAACGTAAACTAATGCTCTAGATAAAAAACCGATTTGCTTCACACTAAGAGTCATTGAATGCAAATTGTTATTCAACGTAAGACAATGCTTTTTCTAGGACCTCAATGTCTGCACCTAGCTTGTGCGCCTCTTCGCTTATATGCCTTCGAAATTGTTTGCCACCCGGTTGTGCGTGGTATAGGCCTAAAATATGGCGGGTAATGTAGCTAAGTTTCTGACCATGTCCTAGCTGTTGCTCAATGTAGGGGTACATCTGCTCAATAACTTCATGTCTTTTTAAAACCTTGGATGGAGTGTTGTATAACCGTTGATCCACTTCCGAAAGTAGCCACGGGTTATGGTAAGCCTCTCGACCAAGCATGACGCCATCTACATTTTTAAGATGATTTTCTGCTTCATCAAGGTTTTTAATTCCTCCGTTTATAATGATTTCTAGGTCTGGAAAATGTTGTTTTAAACGATATACCCAATCATATTTGAGGGGAGGGATCTCTCTATTTTCTTTCGGGCTTAGACCATCCAAAATTGCAATTCTGGCGTGAACGATGAATGTAGAGCATCCGGTTTCTGCGACAGTGCCGACAAAATCACTCAAAAACTCTTCGCTATCGAAGTCGTCTATACCGATACGATGTTTGATTGTTACAGGAATGTCGCATGATTCTCGCATTGCAGAGATACAACTAGCAACGAGGTCTTTATGCCCCATTAAACAAGCGCCAATCATATTATTTTGCACTCGATCACTTGGACAGCCTACGTTAAGGTTGACTTCGTCATAAGCACGCGTCTTAGCTATTTTGGTACATTTGGCAAGATCTTTAGGGTCGCTGCCTCCAAGCTGAAGAGCAATAGGATGCTCTTCTTCGTTGTACTCAAGGTGCCGATCTTCATCTCCATATATAATGGCGCCAGTCGTGACCATTTCTGTGTACAACAGCGAGCGCTTCGTTAGTAAACGAGCAAAGTAGCGCTGATGTTTATCAGTCCAGTCCATCATAGGAGCAATCGAAAAGGTGCGATCAAGTTGCTTGGTCATAGTCCACTTAAATGAATTGATAGATGTATTGAATAATCTTTTGCGGTAACCCGCATATTGTACATGATCTAGAAATATAAAGACTTGTCTTAAAAACTGTGTACGGACTCTCTAACAATAATTCAAACATCGATATAATCTTGGGCTCAAAGAATTATAGTTGGAAATTGTTTTGTCTCTTCGTGCACTCGTTTCTTCATTAGTCTGTATTGTTTTTATCTCTGCGTGCTCTCGTACCTATGACGTTGATGCAAACCCGGTTCTGGTTTCTCCTGACGAACCAGATTGTTCGATTGCTCCATTAGCAAGCCCCGTTGTCAACGAGATTAAGTTAGTGTCCAAGGGAGCAGATTTACTAGAAGCCCAGGTGCTATACAAAGCGCAAAGCTTGGTTGCATCAAGTCTTTCAGAAACCTTGTTTTTAGAACCAGCTAGCAATTTGTTTTTTGTTTACCTCGATGTGCTTGATGCCGAGGAAGATGTTTCGTTAGCTGACGGATCGATTGCTGAAGTAGCAAGTGTAACGGCGTTAATTGCTGACAATAACAATCAAACAGGTCCAGTTACGGTGGATAATCGATTAGAAGTACCTTTTGAAATAGTGTCTTCAACCTCGGAAATTGATGTGAATTTCGAGATTTCATATAGATTCGAAGAAACTCGTTCTGAATGCGAGTTCTTAGGAGTGGTCATAACGGATGAAGTGACTGACCCTGATGGCAATGTCGAAGAAATCAGTCGTGTCCTTAGAACTCTATCTGAGTCATTTGAAATAAACTTTACTATCGATCGTAGCCCTTATGAGAGCTCGATTGAGACATCTCAAGCAAACTCGAATTCTGATATTGAAGATAAAAAAGCAAGCTCGGTGTCCGGTACTGGATTGTTTTTAGCGGTCGGAGTACCGGGTAATGATGGCGGCGATACTAGTTTCGTTCCTGCATCTGATGCGGTATCTAATACAACTACTTTAAATAGTGGTGCTGTTCAGCTCTATCAGCGTGATTTAGAGAATGGTTCACTAGAGTTTTGTGGTTTGGTCAAAGCAAGTAATGCGCGAGAGAATGATGCATTTGGCTCGAATGTCCTTGTGCGAGGAGATTACTTGTATGTTTATGCTTCAGGGGAAGATTCCGACGGGGTTGGTGCATATTCTTTAGCTGCTGCAGGGTTAAACTTAAATTATTCTCAGTTCGATAGCGGAGCTGTCTATGTCTACGAAATTTCGAATTCATGCGTTGCGCAAGAGGTTGGTTATATTAAGAATCCAGACAATGCCTTGAATATTGTTGATCCTAAAACGGGTTTTGGTTCGGCATTAGCAGAGTTCAATGGCGAGTTGTTTGTAGGGGCTCCACAGCAGCGTGAAATTGGTGGTAGTGCTCGACAACTTGGTAAGGTCTATCAGTTTTTTAGAGAGTCAGGGAATACGTGGCGTGCACAAACCAATACTTACCAACATATATTTGAGCATTCTGGACAGGCTTTCGGTGCGTCTTTGGCGGTAAATGATCGATTCCTATTAGTAGGTGTACCAAATGATGCAGCTTCACCGAGTGATTTAGCTTTATCTAATGGTAGAGCGAGTGATTTGCAAGATCTTATTGATAACCCGGTTGCTGCAACCCTAGTTAATTCAGGATCTGCGTTATTGTTTAACAAGGCGTCATTAAATGGCACGCCAGTCGTTAAAGACTATCTTAAGCCGAGCTTTAATGATCAGGGTGATCGATTCGGTTCAAGTGTTGCTTTGGCGGGTACTACTTTATTTGTGGGAGCTCCGTTAGAAGATAGCAACTCCTCGGTTATTAATACCGGAGAAAATCAGAATAATGCGCCGGTTGGCGGAGGACCATTAGACGGTAATTATGGTGCGGTTTATCAGTATATGCTTGATGAGTTTGATGCTCTATCGATTAGCAATTACATCAAGGCTAAGCAACCCTTATCTGGGGCTAATTTCGGTGAGGTGATTGCTGCGGAAAATCGTTACTTGGTGATTGGTCAGCCGAGTGCCAGTTTCGAACTCAATAGCTCAACAATTCCTGCTCATGTAGAAATATATGATCATCAAAGTATTAGTGAAGCACCGGTATACCTGAGTGTATATGATGACGAACAAGCTTTAGGTGGTTCAGTATTGAATGCTCGAGTTAAGTCTCTTTCATTGTTCGCGGGTATGTTAGCAATAGGTTTGCCGGAGGCAACGATTGATGGAGACACAAATGCTGGTGCGTTTGCTATTTGGGATTAGCCTGAGTTATTGAAGGCTATATCTCTGTTTTCAACGCACCAAGCATGACGAGTTTGAGTTGGCTTATAGTGTTGTCTCTCAGAGCTCGTTTTTTAGCTTTATCTAAAAATGTAAACTTTGCTCCCATTGCAATAATAATCGCGATCATTGCTTCAGCTACATTTTGCGTGTCTATATTTCGTGTAGCGCGAGACTGAAGATAATCACATAGCTCGTTGACGAAATTATCTACTTCCAGACGAACAGCGCGCCTGAATTCATCGGAATAGCCCACTTGTTCTTGTAATAGAATACGAAAATGCATGGGATATTGTTCGAGAAACTCAATGAATGTATCGGTGGAAATATCAATTGCGCTGTCCGTATCATCGATACGTTGTCTTGTTTTTCTGAGCATCTGTCTCAGAAATAGACCAGCTTCCTCGACAAGAGCTAAACCAAGCTCTTCCATATCTGCGAAGTGTCTATAAAAGGAAGGAGCGGCGATACCTGCTTCGCGAGTAACTTCTCTTAGGCCAATGCTATCAAGGCTTCTTTGATTAGATAGAATTTTAAGCGCGGCATCTAAAATGGCTCTGCGTGTTCTAAGTTTTTGTTCTGCACGCGTCGTCATTAATAGTTACCTTCAGATTTATGTTGTTTCGATTTCGATTCTTGGCAGGTGTGGTTCTTGAAGCGAAACTTTGTCAGTAGGGGCTGCAATCAAAGAAGTGCCAGTAATAATCTCAATATTATCCTGATTTCTAACCGAGCAGTCCATCTCAACACGGTTGTGTGCTAGCTTCTCTTTAACAGTTAGCGTCACTGTTAGTGTGTCTCCGAGTCTAACAGCTTCGTTGAACTTTAAATTTTGCTCCAGATGTACTGTTCCGGGACCTGGAATAACAGTAGATAAAGCCGCAGAAATAAGAGAGCCTGCCCACATTCCATGGCCTATACGCTCTTTGTAAGTGGTTTTTTTTGCGTATTCCGCATCCAAAGTAACGGGGTTTACATCGCCAGAAGCAGCAGCAAATAAAACTAGCTCATCTTCCGTTAATGTTTTTGTGAATGTGGCATAATCCCCGACGTGTAGTTCATCGTAAGTAATGTTTTCGATAACCCGCATAATTGGCTTCCGCTATAACAAAGTCTATTCAAGTTAGAATAGGCCACAATCAAAGCGAATCAAACGTCATCGTGTAAGCGTCTGTATCTAAAGAAATTAAAGAGAACCTAGTGTCTGTTTCCGATCAAAACAATATTCAACAATATGATTTGTCTAAATGTTTATTGCGCGATGAGTATGCGATAAGGCGTAAACTGTCCCATGCGGCAAAACTCAATGACAGTGATCGCCAAAAACAGCTTCAGAGCTTGGATGAAAAGTACCAGAAATCATGTGATTTAGTTGAGTCGAGAAAGCAGACACCTGTCACTATTACATATCCTGAAAATTTGCCCGTCTCACAACAGGTTGACGAGATTAAGGATGCGCTTCAAATCGCTCAGGTTGTCGTTGTCGCTGGTGAAACAGGTTCCGGTAAAACGACTCAGCTTCCTAAAATTTGTTTGGAGTTAGGTTTAGCTAATCGTGGATTAATCGGTCATACCCAACCACGTCGTTTGGCCGCCAGAACCGTTGCTAATCGAATTAGTGATGAGCTCAATACAGAATTGGGCCACGCGGTTGGCTATCAGGTTAGATTTACTGATCAGTCCTCGGACCAGACCTTAGTCAAGGTCATCACGGATGGTATTTTACTTGCCGAAATTAAAAATGACCCGTTTTTAAACAAGTATCAAACGCTCATTATTGATGAAGCGCACGAACGTAGTCTGAATATCGATTTTATTTTGGGCTATTTAAAGACCATTTTGCGAAAGCGAAAAGACTTGAAGGTAGTGATTACCTCCGCGACGATAGATGTAGAGCGTTTCTCTCGCCATTTCGAAGATGCTCCTGTTATCTCAGTGGAGGGACGAACCTTTCCTGTAGACGTGAAATATCTCGATGGTGGGCGCGATAATGAAATGTCTTTACCTGAAATGGTTCAGCGCGCTGTAGAAACCTTGCAAGACGATGAAAAGGAGCGGGGGTGGCGCATTGGTGATGCACTTGTTTTCCTTCCTGGAGAACGCGAGATTCGGGAAGTAGCAAAACATCTGCGAGATATGGATTGGCGTGATACGGAAGTAACGCCGCTATACGCTCGCCTAAGTAACGAAGAGCAACAGAAGATATTTCGAAGCCACTCTGGTCGTCGTATTGTGCTTGCGACGAATGTTGCGGAAACATCGATTACCGTGCCAG
Organism: Oleiphilus sp. HI0067; assembly: GCF_001635735.1. Classification (NCBI taxonomy): domain Bacteria; kingdom Pseudomonadati; phylum Pseudomonadota; class Gammaproteobacteria; order Oceanospirillales; family Oleiphilaceae; genus Oleiphilus; species Oleiphilus sp. HI0067. The sequence continues at coordinate 36,802 of NZ_LWFI01001255.1, read as the reverse complement.
GTATTCGCTACGTGATTGATAGCGGTTTAGCGCGAATGTCCCGCTATAGCGTTCGTTCAAAAATTCAAAGACTTCCAATTGAAGGAATTTCTCAGGCAAGCGCGAATCAACGTAAGGGGCGTTGTGGGCGTGTTGCAGAAGGCATATGTTATCGGCTTTATAGTGAAGACGACTTTAATTCCCGCCCCGAGTTTACTGATCCAGAGATTCTAAGAACAAACCTTGCTTCAGTTGTCTTGAAGATGTTGGATGTAGGTTTGGTTGACGTAAAGAAATTTCCGTTTTTGGACATGCCAGAATCGAAGCTTTGGAATGATGGTTTCAAGCTTTTATTTGAACTTGGTGCAGTCAACAAAACTAATAGAATTACTCGTTTAGGTAGAGAAATCGCAAAACTGCCAATCGACCCCAAACTCGCGCGCGTCTTGTATCAAGCAAAACAACAAAACTGTCTTGATGACGCCCTGATTGTTGTGAGTGGCTTGGCTATACTAGATCCTCGCGAACGCCCAGTTGAAAAACGTCAAGCTGCGGATCAAGCCCATGCTCAGTTTCGAGATAAGGACTCGGATTTTGCATCACTAGTACTTTTGTTTAAACATTACGAAGAGCAACGACAAGAACTTGGTTCGAGTGCACTAAAGCGCTATGCGCAAAAGAACTTTTTATCGTTTATGCGCATGCGAGAATGGCGTGAGATGCATCGTCAACTAGTCATTGCTTGTAAAGCTTGGCGTGAACAAACACCTGATGTTGAAGCATCAGACTCACCCGTGACAGACGATCAAAAATCCTTGAAGTATCAAGCGCTGCATGAATCGTTGCTTTCGGGATTTTTATCAAACATCGCGCGTCATGATGAAAAGCGTGATTATCTTGCCTGTCGTAACAAGAAGATTCAGATATATCCTGGGTCTGGTATCGCGAAATCCAAAGTCAAATGGTTAATGTCTGCGGAACTCGTTGAAACACAACAAGTGTTTGCGCGTATGAATGCGCGCATTGAAGCAGGTTGGGTTGAACCTCTTGCTTCGCACTTGATTAAGAAGTCTTGGAGCGAGCCGCATTATCAGCGCAAGCGCGGGCAAGTATTAGCGTATGAAAAAGTCACGTTATATGGACTTGAAATCGTTGCAAAACGGCTCGTTAATTTCAGCTCTGTGAATGAAGTTTTTGCGCGAGAAGTTTTTATTCGTAGCGCATTAGTGGAGGGTGAATATCGTGGGCGTGTAAAGGCGATCAAACTCAATCACGCTGCCTTGCAAGAGCTAGAAAAAATAGAAGATCGTACGCGAAGAAAGGACGTTGTCATTGATGATGAGGCGCTATATAGCTTGTACGATGGCCTACTGCCAAAACATGTTGTGAGCGATGCTGCGCTCGAAAAATGGTATCGCCAAGCAAGCGAGAATGACAAGCTCCGTCTTGTCTTTAGTGAAGAGCAACTTAAACTAGATAATGCCGCGAGCTTTGATGCTGGGATGTTTCCAGACACCCTAGAAAACAATGGTATCAAGTTTCCTTTAACATACTCCTTTAAACCAGGAGCTGCGGAGGATGGGATCAGTATTAACGTTCCAGCGCGCGCAGCAAGGCAGGTTACGGCCGCGCGCCTTGAGAAGTTAGTCCCTGGTTTACTTAAAGAAAAATGCACGCAGTTGATCAAGAATTTACCTCGAACACTGCGTAAACACTTTGTACCTGTTCCGGATACAGTTAATAAAATCTTTGAAAAAGTCGAATCCAGTACTGATCCCTTATTAGAAAGCTTGGCTGCGCAGCTAAAGTATCTAACAGGCGTTAATGTGCCTATTGAAGCGTGGAATGTTGATTTGCTCGATGATCATTTACGTTTGAATATCCGAGTGCTTGATGACAATGGAAAGTTAATTACTCAAGGAAGGGATCTCGTTAAAGTTGTAGAGAAAGCTGATGAGTACTTAAAGGATAAGCCAGATGCAGACGCTCAGGATTCAGTGCGCAATGAACAAGAGGTATTAGCGTGGGATTTCGATCTGCCAGAGTCTATTGAAGTTTCCCAAGCTGGTATCAGACTGAATGTATATCCTTGCTTGATCGATAAGAAAAAATACGTTCTTAAGACTAACGAGAATGATGAGCATAAAGCGCAAGAACAAAGCCGTTTGGGAATGGCGCGCCTTCTGTTTTACAAGTTAAGTGATCAAATCGCTTTGTTGCCCAAAGAGATCCCTAACTATAAACAAATGGGCTTGTATTACGCGCCAACCGGAAGAGCTGAGGCTTTGTACGATGACTTTGCTCTGTCTGCGATTGCACATCATTTTCGTTGCGATGAAATTCCAAGAAGTTCCGCCGAGTTTGAAGAACGCTGGCAGGCGGGTCGAGGAGACTTTGTCGTTGAGGCTAAAAAACATGCTCAGTTAGTGAATGAGATCCTCAAGGAATACCATGAATTGATGAAGCTATTAAAGGGAAAAATCAATTTTACGGTAGCCATGTCTGTCGCAGATTTAAAGTATCAAATACAGCACTTAGTATACGATGGATTCTTGTCGCAAACTGATTACAAGCAGCTAGAACATTATCCGCGTTACTTGAAGGCTTGCACATTGCGCTTCGAAAAGATGGGGCGTGAGCTAGCACTTGAGAGGAAAACATTGCCGTTGTTAAAAGACTGGTGGGAGCAATACCGAAGTCGCTTAGACGCACACAAAGCGCAAGGTATTTCTGACCCAGAGTTAACAAGATTTCGTTGGCTAATTGAAGAGCAGCGCGTATCATGGTTCGCCCAACAATTGGGCACGGCTGAGACCATCTCCGAAAAACGTATCAATAAACAATGGCAGTTGGTGCGACGAGTTTAACTCGGCGCTGAGAGGTGATTGATTTAAGTTGTTTATTGGTGTCTTCAAGACTAATGTCTGATGATGCTTCTTAGTGGTGCGCGTCTCTGACGAGAATAGATAATTTATAGAAGGGGAAATTAGTGTATAAAGCGGCGATAACCGGCACAGGTTTGTTTACTCCAACGCAGTCAATTAGTAATGATGAGTTGGTAGAAAGCTTTAATAGTTATGTTGCGGCATTTAATGCAGAAAACGCAGCTGCCATTGAAGACGGAAGCGTCGCACCCTTACAAGAATCTTCTTCTGCTTTCATAGAGAAAGCTAGCGGAATTAAAAGCCGTTATGTGATGAATAAAGAGGGTATTCTTGATCCAATGCGCATGGCGCCGAATATCCCCGAACGACCAAATTCTGAGCCGAGTGTTTTATGTGAAATGGCAACAGCCGCCGCAAAAGACGCGCTGGCTCAAGCCAATAAAACGGTAGCTGATGTTGATGCCGTACTTGTAGCTTGTTCCAACTTACAGCGAGCTTACCCAGCAATATCTATTGAAGTTCAACAGCAGCTTGGGATTGACGGCTTTGGCTTCGATATGAATGTTGCATGTTCGTCTGCCACATTTGCTCTTCAAACTGCGCTTGATTTGGTGAAAGCCGGAACAGCGCGGTCCGTACTTGTTCTGAATCCTGAAGTCTGTACAGCTCACCTAAATTTTAGAGATCGCGATAGTCACTTTATTTTTGGCGATGTTGCGACTGCTATTCTTGTTGAAAGACAGGATTTGATGTCTGTCGATACGTATTACGAAGTGGTCAGCGCAAAATTAAAAACAAGTTTCTCGAATAATATTCGTAACAATTTCGGTTTTATGAATCGTTGCGCTCCAGAAGCGCAAGCCAACGCAGATAAGTTATTTGTTCAAGAGGGGAGAAAGGTATTTAAAGAGGTTTCTCCAATGGTTGCCAATATGATTGTTGAGCACCTCGCAGATAACGATTTCACTCCAGACCAGCTCAAGCGAATGTGGCTGCATCAAGCTAACTTAAATATGAACCTTTTGATTGCGAAGAAGGTCTTAGGTCGACCTGCAGAGGAAGGCGAGGCTCCTGTGATATTAAATGAATATGCTAATACGTCATCTGCAGGATCAATTATTGCCTTTCATAAGTACCGTGATGACTTGGCCGTTGGTGATACTGGTGTGATTTGCTCGTTTGGCGCAGGTTACTCAGTTGGCAGTGTTATTGTTAAGAAGTGTGCGAAGGTCTAAAACTAGAATACTAATAAGCTACAAGTTATGTACGGAACCACATTGATTAAAAAATGGATTTTTATCTCTCTCGCCTTAATAGCCTGCTCGGCTAGTTCTGTTCGAGCTGAAGAACTTTCAGAAACTGAAGTAGATCCCTACGAGGGTTTTAATCGAACCATGTTTGCGTTCAATCAAGAAATTGATCGCTATGTTTTAAAACCTGTTGCCCAAGGTTATAACTACGTGATGCCTAAGTTTATGAATATAGGCATCACGAATTTTTTTAATAATCTTGATGATGTAGAGACGTTTGCAAACAGTATTCTGCAAGGGAAGCTCCACAATGCAGTTGTGTCGCTTAATCGCGTAATTTGGAATACAACTTTCGGGTTGGCTGGTTTTATTGATGTCGCGACCTACTTCGGCTTGCAGAATCAAGAGGAAGATTTTGGGCAGACCCTAGCGTTTTATGGTTATGAAAATAGCAGCTATATCGTTTGGCCTTTTTTAGGTCCTTCCACCTTTAGAGATACCTTAGGGCGCGCAGCGGATACTTACTCTGATCCGCTTTATTACACAGATGAATTATCGAGTACGGAAAAGCTCGCATTAACAGGGCTCAAAGTTCTTGATATTCGAGCAGATCTCTTGAAGGTTGAACACTTAATGGCTGGATCTGATCCTTATGTCTTTGTTCGCAATGCCTATTTGCAAAATCGTAACTACCTCATACGTGATGGTGTTGTGGAAGATGCCTTTGCGAATGACGACTTAGATTTGGAGGACTTTTAAGCCTTTAAACAAATGCGCAACAGTTAAATATTCACTTCTCTTTTACATTCCTTCACATCAATACTCATCAACTCCACAGATGTCTTAATTGCTGTCCGCTATATTTTTTTAAAAGACGGCAGGAAAAGGTTTCTCGTGGAAAACAAGCAAGCGTATATAAAAAAACTAAAAGGCTACTTAAATGAGTCAACAAGCTATGCGCAATGGAATGAGATCGCTTTAACCTTAGATCACACGCTCGACAATCAGCAATGGAAGCTGGAACCCTATTCAGATATTTATAATTTTGATGTGCTTTCAGAGCGGATGCATGCCTTGCGTAACTTGCGTTTGCGTGAAGACTTAGAGGGTTTAGGTCGTGCTCTTCGTGAAGGGCTTCATCACGACTTGGGGAATATGGGAGACCCAAGGCTATATTCCGTTTGTTACGTCGGCACTAAACGTCTTATTGATGATTATGTCGAAGAGGTATGCGTCGCGCTACAATTTCTTTGCCGACACCCTAAATCTTCGATGCTTCCAGCTCAGCAACTTGATTTTTTCAAAGCAATTCTCCTTAGTTATGGCCGACCGGCTTTGTTGATGAGTGGTGGCGCCTCGTTAGGAGCATTTCACTTAGGTGTAGTTAAAGCGCTTTGGGAACAAGATCTTTTACCTCAGGTTGTCGCAGGATCAAGTGCAGGGTCTATCATTGCTGCCTTATTAGGAACGCATACTGATGAAGAGCTGCCAGAGTTTTTCGACCCTGAGAATTTGAACCTTAAACCCTGGAAATGGGCGGGTATCTTAAATGGTCTTCGTGGTCGCGGGTTTATGGAGCAAAGTAAACTACGCGAGTCGATTCGTTACTATATCGGTGACTATACGATGCAAGAGGCCTTTGAGAGAACTGGCCGCAGTGTCAATATCACCGTGTCCCCTGTGAAGCATCAGCAAAAAGAGAGGCTTTTAAGCGGTTACACATCGCCTAACTTAATGATGTGGAGCGCGGCGCTGGCGTCTTGTGCTGTTCCTAGTATCTTTCCTCCTGTTCAGTTGCAGCAAAAGGATGAGAAGGGAAATCATGCGGCCTATATGCCAAATATGCGTTGGGTGGATGGAAGTGTGGTTTCTGACTTGCCGATCGAAAGGTTGATGCATTTGCACGATGTTAACTTCAGCATCGTTAGTCAAACAAACCCGCATGTTGTGCCGTTTCTAAAAGAAGAGCATGCCGACAAGAATCGTTTACGCGATTTACCGAGTAAAATCTTGAAAGGAGAGCTTCGCTTCCATGGTCAAGCTGTGTCTGATTATCTTCGTAAGCACAACCAAAATGAAATTGTTAGACAAGGCGCAGGCCAAATCTATTCCATGCTTTCGCAACGTTATCAGGGTGATGTCACTTTATATCCCAAATATAAGTTGAGTCATTATGCGAAGGTTCTTTCAAATCCATCAAGCGACTTTATTTCAGAGCTAATGATGCAAGGTCAGCGCGCTACTTGGCCGCGTTTAGCTATGATTCGAACTCACGCAAAAATTAGTAAGACGCTCGAGCAGTGTATTACTGATCTGAAAAGCGAAGTCAGAACACATAAAGCGAAGTTAAGAGTTATTGCTTGAATCTTGGCTTTTAGTTACTCTTTGTTAATTAACTAACAATGTTTGTTCTTGGAAGCTATGTACCTCGATTATTTCGGCTTAAAAGAAGCACCGTTTTCTATCGCTCCTGACCCCCGTTATTTGTTTATGAGTGAGCGCCATCGCGAAGCCTTGGCTCACTTGCTCTATGGCGTTCAAGGCCAAGGTGGGTTTATTGTTCTTACGGGTGAAGTGGGAACAGGTAAAACCACAATTTGCCGTTGTTTTTTGAATCAAGTTCCTAGCAACACTGATGTTGCTTTTATCGTTAATCCTAAACTTTCCGCACACGAGCTTCTCGCCTCTATTTGTGATGAGTATGGAATTGAGTATGAGAGAGATGCTTCGATTAAATCTCTCAACGATGCATTGAACGCATACTTATTGGATGCTCACGCAAAGCAGCGCCACACGGTACTGATTATCGATGAGGCTCAGAACTTAGCGTCTGATGTATTGGAGCAGTTAAGGCTCTTGACGAATCTAGAAACGTCAGAGAAAAAGTTATTGCAGATCATCCTTCTTGGGCAGCCTGAGTTACGTGATATGTTGGCTCAAACTGAGCTTCGTCAGCTGGCTCAGAGAATCACAGCGCGTTACCACTTACAGTCTTTAAATCGCGTTGAACTTGGTGCTTACGTGTCTTGTCGCTTGGCTGTTGCTGGTAGGAAACCGCGCTTGTTTAGTGATAAAGCCTTGAACCGACTATACAAGCTCAGTGGCGGCGTTCCGCGTTTAATAAATTTGCTCTCTGATCGAGCGCTATTAGGCGCCTATGCAAGCAATTCAGATCAGGTTGAAGTTGAACATATCAAACGTGCTAACTACGAAATACTCGGTGAAAGTCGTTCTGCGTGGGAGCGTTTCGTCTTTCAATACGGGTATCGAGTAGTGGGTACCGCGTTGGGGATCACTTTGTTTGTTGGTCTCGGCGTATGGTCTAAGCCGTTTTTGGATAGCATCACGCCTTTTGTTGATTCGTCAGTAAATAGTGTCGTCGAAGTGACAAAATCTCCTGAGAAAACTATCTCGCATATAAATGAACAGAAGGATGAGGTTGATGTCGATCAATCTTCTGCACTTCAAACTCATGCACTTGTTTTAAAGCCAGAAAACGGAGAGCAGGTTTATATCAATGACTTTGAAGAAGCTTTGTCTTCATCACCAGAGTCGTTAGTAGCATATGTAGAAGCTCCTAATCCAGATACGCGCCTGCTACAACAGGTAATGGAGAAGAGTGCCCCTAAATCAGCCGGAAGCATCCCTCTTGCTGCTGTTAGTGTTGATTTAGGTGGCCGAGAAAAAGGTAAGAAAGATAAGTTACAAGCATTTCAGTCGCTTTTTGAAAGTTGGAATTTAAACTACGTTGAAGAGCCTTTCCAATTAGCATGCGAGTTTGCCCAAGTGAACGGACTTGCGTGTCTTCATAAGCAAGGAAATTGGCGTAGTTTGATACGTATTGACCGTCCTGCCGTACTCACATTGTTTAATAATCAAGGCCAGAAAATTCATGTTGCCTTGTTAAAGATCGAAGGTGATTTTGCTCTGGTAGAGCATTCGGGTGAAAAGTTTAGAACCTCTCTAGATGATATTGATCGTTATTGGTTAGGCGAGTATTCAGTGATATGGCAACTCCCTCCTTATAAGTCTGGAATCGTCACACCGGGACAACTTAAAGAAGGTGCATGGTTGGAGAAAGGCTTAGCCGAAATTAACCCTGAGACCAAAGACTTAAGCTTGCAAGAGCAAGTGATTGAATTTCAGCGTTCTATGGGGCTTGTTCCTGATGGTATCGCCGGTAGTCTGACCTTAATTCAAATGAATAATTTGTTGGAAACCGACGCACCAAAGTTATTAGGAAACTCATAACAAATGTCATACATACTAGAGGCCCTCGAACGCTCAGAACGGGAACGTCAGCAACAAGGCCAACCATCTTTTAGACAAGATCAGCACTTGTTGCATCTTCGCCAGCAAAAACGATTTCCTTGGATAGGGTTACTCGTAGCGGTTCTTTTCTTAAATGCACTGGTGTTTTTGTATATTCACTTTTCGTCTTCGTCTGTGATAGTTGAAACGGCAGCAGAGCATAAAACGCAGGCGCTAAATCAAACTCCAGTTGTGCCAAAAGCTAAAAAAATAGGGGCGATTGATCAAAAGTCTATTGAGCAGAATCCCCATACTTTGGTTGACGATAAATCGGTAAATCGACAGAAGTCTGAAGACGTAATCGTTTCGGTAGTAACAAAAGCCCAAGTGTCCGATCAAAATTCAGTGGAAGAAAGGCGATCAATTCTTATTGAGCCGAGACTGCTGTCAAATCAGGATGCTAATCATGAAGAGTTGGACTCGGGTATTAATATCTCCGCGCTTGATAAGAAAATCAATCAATTAGATAAGGAACGTTTAGAATTGAGCCCTTTAGTTCAGTTGTCCGATGTTCCGCTCGATAGTAATGACGAAAGTGTCAATGATGTTGGGCTCTCTGCCAACTTGGAAGGTGAAGATAGCTCTTCTTTGCCTTTATCCTCATCGCAAGTGCTCGAGTTAAATAATCAATATCACGATGTCCTGTTTTTACATGAAATAAGCAATTCTGCGCGTCCTCGTGTTCCGAAGCTTCTGTTTAATAGCCATATCTATAGTTCTGATCCGAGTGCTAGACGTGTAATGATCAATAATATTTATCTGAGAGAAGGGCAGATGTTTGAAGGTATGACTGTCTTGCTGATAGATGAGAATCATGTGGTGTTTGAAAAGCAAGGGCAGCAATTCAAAATTGCTGCTATGCGAGATTGGTTGGGTTAAACGCGGCGTTTAATCAGAGATATATTTCGCTGTGTGTCTATTGGGCGTTTGTTCCGCTGTTTGATGCTAAGAAATTAAGTAGTGTTTTGCGCGCTTTTTCATATGCCAGGCCTTGCGTGTGTAAGCCCAATGTTTGATAGCTAGAAATATTAAGATCGTTTTGTTTAGCGATCGCTTCTAATTGCGTGAAGTGACGATAGTCGACGACAGGATCATTTTTGCTGTGCATCAGTAATATCGGAGTTTGTTTCAGTTCTGAGATATGTTTTTCAGGGTTATAGTCGCTTTCAATTAGACTCGCTGGAACTTGCACAAGCCACGTCAACCAGTGTTTTCTCATTGCTTCTCGCGCTACTTGGGGCCAGTTGGCCGGAGCAGATTCGCTGATTAAAGCGTTGATAGTTCGTAGATCTTCATCCGTCTTATTTATGTTCGCTGCATAGGTAATTGCTAGGGCTCCCCCCATACTCTGACCAAATACAAAGAAAGATTGTTCGGATCCTGCGAGCCGAGTGCTTATCCATCGGTGTGCGCTTTGTATGTCGATAAATGCGCTTCGTAGTGTCGATCCACCTTCTGATAAGCCATAACCGCGGTAATCTAAAAGAAATACCTCATAGCCGAATTTAGTTAGCCATGCGACTGAATTGATATGTGTGCTGATGTTCTCCCCATTGCCATGCAGATATAGGATTGTTCCTTTCGGGCTTTGTCCTTTACTAGGTTTGATCAGCCAGTTAACAAGTTTAAATCCCTCCGATTCAAGCGTAACAGTCTCATATTCGACGTTGAGATCGTTTGGGGTTTTGTAGTGTTGCTGGTGGGGAAAAAACAAAAAGCTAGATAGGTTACTGCAGCCCACGCTTGTTATAAGCGCAAAAATTAATAATAGACGAATAGGAATAGAACTGATGTTATGAGCTAGATTAGAAGTACCACGCAAGGCCGATTTCTCCCGCGGTTTGATAGTCTTTGGTGATGCTTTGATGTCGTTCTAAGTTAGATTCTGAATACGATACCCCGAGACGAAGGCTGGTATTAGAAAACGCAGCGACACCAACTCCAAGGTAGGCTATTTGCTGATTAAAATTTGCTCCGAGTAGAGAGTAGTGACGCTCCCAATACGCATTGAAATTAATGCTTCCAGTTTGTATTAGCCAGTTGAGTTTAGGACCGCTATCGATGGTAAATCCTTTATCGATATCTGAGTCGATGTATGCGCGTGAACTGAGCAACACACTGCTAAGCAAATCGATATTGCTCGTAATAGGCGTGCGATAGCTGACGCCGGGGCCTGCATTGAGATACGGCATTAGTTCGTCAGATTGATAGATGTTGCGCGTCAGGCCTGTAGAAACAAACCAAGAGATAGGTTTGATGAAATTATCTCTAGGTGAGAAAGAGCGAATATCGATGGCTCTAAATTCTTCAAGTTGAAATTGAGCGTTTGACTCTGGCTTATCAAGATAAGACTTAAACTTCGCGTGAATGATTTCGAGTTGAGCTCCTGGGATATATCCCAGTACAGGGTCTAAGAAATCATGATAAGACATCCGAAGATCAAGTCCGATGTAATTGCCATCTATGTCATGACCGGAGCGCGCTAACCAGCGGTGAGATCGATGGCCTTGGTCATCACGTGTTTTAGGCGTCGGTGTACTCGTAAAGCTTTGATCTACTTTAATTTTACTTCGTTCGGACAATAGTCTGATTGTACGCTTATTGTAATACGCAGCTTCATCAGGCTCTTCTTTAGCTCGGTATCGCGCGATGGATACTGCAAGTTCTATTGCCTGAGCTTTATGTTTGTCACTTAACACTGATGTTGATGTGAGCTCTGATACTTCCCGATTTCGTTCATTTAATAGCTGTTCAGCAAATTGCTGTGTCGCATAAGAAGTTTGATTACGGCGGTGCTTTAATGCTGTTTGCATCGAAGGTCTAAACCTTGCGCTCTTAATGAGTCCGGCTTCTTGCAAGGCTCTAACTGTATCGGCTGGAATTACATCTGTGCTGAATTGTTTTGATAACTCAAATCTTGTACTAGAAGCATCGAGAAGTGTTAGAAGATGATACGAGCAGTTCTCAGTAAAAAAGTAATAGTCGAAATGCGTATCTTTAATCTCCCAGACATGGAGCATGAATAGCTGCAATTCCTGATTGTTTATGTCTAGTTCGTATTCCCACACATCTCGGGATTCAAGGTAATTGTATTCTTTTACTTTTTCATAATACGGCAATACCGAAAAAACACCTGGGTAACCTCCATTCAGGCCTTTGTAGCTAAAAACAAGTTCGTTATCGTTCGGGTCGGCGTTGGCAGCATAATTAATACTGTACGAAAGTAGATCGCTTTTATGTGTAGAGCTGTCGATGCGCATTAGGGTATGACCAAACATCGATGAAGGGCTGTTCAAATATGCCGCAGGAAAGATCAGTGTTAAACCCTGCGCTGATACATCTTGAAGAAATTGCTTGAGCTCAGGACAGTTTAAATTTTCATTGGTTAAATAGCCGTGGCTTTGAAGCCAGGTAAAGCGAGCAGGATATTTACATCGGTATTTGTTGAAGTCTGTTCCGAAAGTTGACATCGCTTCAATGGTGGCACTGAGTTCACTTTTGGGATTGGTTTGTCCGTCAGGACTCAGAAAAAAACTAGGATCGTCGACTTGGCTTCCTTGCTCGGAAAGAATGCCGACCTGATGATAGTGTAAGAGGTCTAGCCATTGTCGATCATTAGCTAGTTGGGTTAGATCAGAAGCAATACTTTTCGTCGTTGGAAGTAAAACAGCCAAAAACACGAGAATAATTACGAGTAAGCGCATACATCCATGCCGCACGAAAATATTATTATTTTAATAAGAAGAACCTTCTTTCAGACGAAAGAAGGTTCTTCTTTAGCTCTTTTTATGTTGTTAGCCGAGGTATTTCGCTAAACGAACATTTTGCGTCATGATGCTTACGATAGCGTCATACACTTGAGCAGATGAAGTCTCTTCAGTTGGGAACATTTGATCGAAGTTATGTTGAAGTGATACACGGAATGCACGCTTGTCAGCGTCTTCAATTCCGATCATTTCAGCTAGAGTGTCAATTGTTTCACCCTGACCAGTAGCTGACTCCATCGCGATTAAATCGATGTTCTCATCAATGAAATAGTCAACGCCTGATGCCAACGGGCCGCCAGCTGCTTCACAACCTAGTGTGCCAGAAGTCATACCAAAAGTTTGGTTGCCAGAACTACCGTTTGTTGTTGCTGCTAGAACGTGCTCAACCCACGAACTTGGAGATTTAAATACAACAGCTGTACCCAGACCACAACCCGCAGGACCATTTGCCATTGCAACGATTGGTGCAGACGCGATAACAGCGCCAAGTAGTAATTTCTTCATGTAAGTATTCCTTCATCTGTCCATAAATGTATCGATACTTCTTCAATGCCCAAAGCTTGCGCTAAAAAGCAATACAACGAAGAACGCTTCTAGTTTAGACTAATTAATTAGTAGACAAACAGTTTTATGATATTAAAAAAGAATAAAGTTTGGGGGCAAGGGGTGTCTAAGATCGTTTCTGGAATTTTGAAGTTTAAGAAAGACGTCCACAGCAAAAAGAAGGAATTATTTGAAAAACTGTCTCAAGGTCAGGCACCTGAGGCTTTGTTTATTACCTGCTCGGATTCGCGCATAGATCCTAATCTATTAGTCCAAACCGAGCCTGGTGAGCTGTTTATTATTCGAAACGCAGGAAATATTGTCCCTCCGCATAGTAGTCAAACAGGTGGCGTGACAGCCTCGATTGAATATGCTGTTGCGGCCTTGCAGGTCAAGCACATAGTGATCTGTGGTCATTCATGTTGTGGCGCAATGCAGGGTGTTATGAATCCTCAGGCTGTCAGCGAGTTGCCTCATGTCTCACAGTGGCTGTCTTTCTCAAATGCGGCACTACAAGTAGTAAAAGAAAAATACCCTAACGATTCCGATCAAGAGCAGTTAAACCACTTGATTGAGCAGAACGTACTTCTTCAAACTCAGCACTTGGTGACGCATCCGCAGGTTGCAGCAAAACTCGCAACCGGAAAAATAACTTTGCATGCTTGGTATTACGATATTGGCAGTGGCGATGTTAGAGCATACGACGAAAGTTTGGCCAAGTTTGTGTCGGTGGAAGAAAAGTACAAAGATCTAGCAAAAGCAATGATCGTTGAGCAAGATCAATGCGGCTCTAATCACGATTGCTAATGGAAGAATAACTATAGAGCAAAAGCGCTCTGTAAATACAAAAATAATAAGGTAACTATGACTGACTTACCCCAGATTACCCATAAAAGAGCTTGTCATTTGTGCGAGGCCATCTGTGGCTTAGATATTGTTACACAAGGTGATCAGATCCTCAGCATTAAAGGAGATAAAGATGACCCCTTGAGTCGAGGTCACATATGTCCGAAAGCGATTGCGTTGCAAGATTTACATGAAGATCCAGATCGTATTAAAAAACCGATCAAGAGAGTGGATGGCGAGTGGGTAGAAATTCCTTGGGAACAGGCGTTTTCAGAGATCGCTGAGCGAGTCGCGGCGCTTCAAGGTGAACATGGTAACGACAGTCTTGCCGTGTATGCAGGTAACCCAAACGTCCATAACTACGGTAATTTAACGCATGGCAAATTACTCAGAAAGGCATTACAAACTAAGAGTAATTTTTCGGCCACTTCATTAGACCAATTGCCGCATCACTTCGTTGCTTTGTATTTATTTGGACATCAGTTCTTAGTGCCAGTACCTGATGTTGATCATACAGATTATTTCCTTATGTTTGGTGCAAATCCTGTTGCGTCAAACGGCAGTATGATGACCGTTCCTGACATAAAAAAACGTTTGAAGTCGATTCAAGAGCGACAGGGTAAGGTCGTCGTATTCGACCCGAGACGCAGTGAGACCGCCGACGTTGCAGACGAGCATTATTTTGTTCGTCCGAGCAGTGACGTATACGTTTTATTGGCGATGCTGAGATATGTTCTTGAGAACAAAGATACGCCGACAGATTTAGGCGTCGAAGTGCTTGGTACAGAGCAGCTTTACGATATGCTTGCGTCGTTCTCAATAGAAAAAGCGGCTCAACAATCAGGTATTAGTGCTGACGAGCTTAAGCATGTGTTTGATGCGTTTTTGAATGCTGATAAGGCTGTTATCTATGGGCGAATGGGTGTGTCTACTCAGCGCTATGGGACAATATGCCAGTGGGCGATTCATCTAATCAATCTCTATAGCGGAAATCTCGATAAGCAAGGTGGCGCAATGTTTCCCTCATCGGCAGTTGGGTATGTGAAACCTGGCGAACCTGGCCGTGGTCATTACGCGAAATATCATAGTCGAGTATCTGGACTTCCTGAATTTGGAGGGGAGTTGCCGAGCACTGTATTGGCTGAGGAGATTTTGACGGAGGGAGAAGGTCAATACAAAGCCTTGTTTACCATGGCTGGTAATCCTGTGTTATCTGCTCCGAATGGACGCCAACTTGATGAAGCATTTAGCCAATTAGATTTGATGGTCAGTTTGGATTTTTATCTAAATGAAACGACACGCCATGCTGATTATATTCTTCCGCCGACGGGCCCTCTTGAACACGATCATTACGATCTTGCTTTCCTTCGCCTGTCTGTTCGAGATTATGCTCGTTACAGCGGTGCCATCTTTGAGAAAAAAGAAGGCTATATGCATGACTGGGAGATCTTAAGCGGGTTAGCTAAGGCAATATCCATTGCTAAAGAAATTCCTTTTAAGCCACTTATCCCTCCACATTTGTTGATAGATATGGGCTTACAAATGGGACCTTATGGCAAAGCTGCTACTCAAGGGTTAGCCTTGAGTTTAGATAAGCTTAAATCAAATCCTAGCGGGATCGATTTAGGACCGTTGAAATCTGGGTTGAGCTCGCGCATCTGTACTGAAGACAAGTGCATTCATGTCGTTATTGAAAGCTTGTTGCCAGAGATTGAAGCTCTCGCAACGCGAGAGGAAGGTCGAGATGAAAGTTGTGACTCTCAGACAGGGTTCTTGCTCATCGGGCGTCGTCATATCCGAAGTAATAATTCATGGCTACATAATTCCCAGAGACTTGTTAAAGGCCCTCGACGAGATCACGCCTTACTAAATCCTAGCGATACTGATAGCTTGGGGATGGCTGAGGGTGAACGAATAGTGGTTCAGTCTCGAGTAGGTAAAATAGAAATAGACGCGTTTTCATCAGACGAGATCATGCCCGGCGTGATTAGTATTCCTCATGGCTGGGGGCATGATCGTAAGGGCACTAACTTATCGGTCGCCCAAGAGTGCGCTGGTGTCAGTGTGAATGATATCGTGGACGATCAGTACTATGATCCATTAACAGGGAATGCGGGGCTTAACGGCGTTCCGTGCTCTGTCCATAAACTCTAGCGACGACAAACTCTGAGCTTCATACCACCTTTGTTAGAAAGGGTGATTTGAGGCTCTGGTTCAATCTTTGTTTGTTCGCATAAACTGAAAGAGAACTGCTGAACAAAGACGGCCAAAATAATTTTATTTTCCATCATGGCAAACGAATTGCCGATACACACTCTATTTCCTCCTCCAAAAGGCATATAAGCATATCTCGGGATCTTCGCTTCGTTTTCCGGAGAGAAACGCTCCGGATCGAAAACGTCTGGGTCTGGGAAATACTTGGGGTTGTAATGGTTGATGTAGGGGCTCACCATGACATGTTTATCTTTTGGGA
Organism: Oleiphilus sp. HI0067; assembly: GCF_001635735.1. Lineage (NCBI taxonomy): Bacteria > Pseudomonadati > Pseudomonadota > Gammaproteobacteria > Oceanospirillales > Oleiphilaceae > Oleiphilus > Oleiphilus sp. HI0067. Next base: position 20,748 of record NZ_LWFI01001255.1, on the reverse strand, counting down.
AAAACACGCCATTGATTTCGATGTCTTTGTTCGCTTGACGAGTATTTAAAACCCAAGCGGCGGGATACATTCGCATCGCTTCTTTTACAACTTGCTCTGTGTAGCTAAGCTCCGCTAAGTGATCAAAGTTTAACTCTCGCTTTCCCACTACTTGATCTATTTCATCGAACGATTTTTGTTGTATGTGAGGGTGTGATGCGATTAAGTAAAATACCCATGTCATGGTGTTGGATGTGGTTTCATGCCCAGCAGAAAGAAGGGTAATTAATTCTTCCATAAGCAGCTCTTTTGGCATTTTAGAGCCGTCTTCATATTCAGCTTCCATTAACATCGAGAGCAGATCGTCTCCGAAGACAAAGGATCCATCATCTTGTCTTCTAGCGTCGATCATCGTTTCAATATTATGCATCAATTTTGATTTAGCTCGAGCAAGTCGTTTTTGTCCCGGCATCGGAATCCACGATGGCAATACAAACATGCTCTGGAAGCCTTTATTCATGATGAATTGCAATTCATGAATCAGCGCGCCGATTTCGTCAGATAGTGCGCTCATATGCTCCATATCATTATTGAAGAGTGTTTTAGATACGATATACAGCGTGAGTTTGAACATATCATCGTTCACATCCCTCACTTCGTCTTCTTCCAGCGATGTTGCGTAGCTATACGAGTAATCGATCATCGTTTGCGCATAGTTTTGAATTCGGCGAAAGTGAAAGCCAGGTTGGGCAAGCTTTCTCTGTGTCTTATGTGAGGAGTAACTGTTGTTTGTTACCAAACCGTTGCCGAGCACATGAGCCATCACGCCTACATCACATTCAGCCTTGCGAAAATCAGTGTAGTGCTTCACAAGAATCTGGTGGCTCATTTCTGCGCTAGTAACAAAGGATATCCGCTCACCAGGTACGCGCCAATCAGCCACATGTTCTCCGTAATTAACAGCGGAACGAACAAACGCTAAGGGATTTCTAGCGAAATCAAATAAGTTCCCAATTAATGGGCTTGCCGGCATCACACCTTTAAGCGGAGTAGGGACGGGAGAAGTAACAGTAGGATCGCGGAACATGAAAGCTTTTCTTATTAGTCTTTATTTGAGGGTAATAATAATTTCACTTCATTGGCATCACCACGCGCTTGTTTTGCGTGCTTCTGTTTTATACGGCTATAAAAAATTATTTTCGATCGCGACATGTTTTGTCGTTTTCGTGCGTATAGTTAATCTCGTGAAGGCAGACGAAGCCATGAAATAAAACTGAGAAATAAAAAACTGGACAGATGCAAAGAAGCTAAACATAATACTGATCATCTATACAGTATTATGTGTTTGCAAGGACGCAAACAAAGAAAACACAACGATAGGGGAAACATAATGGAAGGCAATAAACAAAAAGCGTTAAACGCTGCGTTATCTCAAATTGAAAAGCAATTTGGTAAAGGTGCAGTGATGAAAATGGGTGATCAACCACGTGAGTTGATCCCGTCAGTCTCTACTGGGTCACTCGGTTTAGATATCGCTTTGGGTATAGGTGGCTTGCCTTACGGTCGTATCGTTGAAATTTATGGCCCTGAGAGCTCTGGCAAAACAACGCTGACGCTTCAAGTTGTTGCTGAAGCCCAAAAGCAAGGAAAGACTTGTGCATTTGTTGATGCTGAACACGCACTAGACCCCATCTATGCCGAAAAGCTAGGTGTTAATGTGGATGAACTATTGGTGTCACAGCCAGATACTGGTGAGCAAGCTTTAGAGATCGCAGACATGCTAGTTCGATCTGGAGCGGTCGATGTCATTATCGTTGACTCCGTTGCAGCACTTACGCCGCGTGCTGAAATCGAAGGTGACATGGGTGATTCCCACGTTGGCTTACAAGCGCGTTTGATGTCTCAAGCACTGCGCAAGATTACAGGTAATATCAAGAATGCAAATTGTCTATGTATCTTCATTAACCAAATTCGAATGAAGATTGGTGTGATGTTTGGTAACCCTGAAACAACAACAGGTGGTAATGCACTTAAATTCTATTCTTCTGTTCGTTTGGACATTCGTCGAACTGGTGCCGTTAAACAAGGCGACGAAATTGTGGGTAATGAAACTCGTGTGAAGGTTGTGAAAAATAAGGTGTCCCCACCGTTTAGACAGGCTGAGTTCCAGATTATGTATGGTAAAGGTATTTATCATATGGGCGAGGTAATCGACCTAGGTGTGAAAGAAGGCTTGGTCGATAAATCAGGTGCTTGGTATGCATACAATGGCGACAAAATAGGTCAGGGCAAGGCGAATGCTGCTAAATTCTTAGAAGAGAACCCTGAAATCGCAAATGAAATTGAGCAGAAGATTCGCGATAAGTTCATGCCTAAGATCGACGAAAAAGGCGATGGCGAGCCTAAAGAATTAGAACTGGAAGTTTAAAAATCCCCCCTCCGTCTTAGTGTTTTGCTAAGACTAGTTGTATTGCTAATGTGCAGCCCGCTTTCGAGCGGGCATTTTTTATTCTACAAACTCTACCTCATCAAACGCTTGCTCTTCGCTCGAATAGTCGTCGAATGAGTTCTGTGCTTCGTCGTCATCAATACTGGATTCTGACCATGGAGTGTCACCTGGACTGTCGTCTAAATACAGACTATCCAACACTTCTAGTACTTCAATCGATTCATCGTCATCGCTTTGTGTATCATCAATGTTGAAGTCTGTTTCTTGTTCAGGCACTTGGCTCCCTGTAAGTTTGACATTACTCACCAATAGCTCAATGAGTTCATCAATGGTGACGGGAATAATTGGTGTTTCTGTTATTTCGTTGGATAAAGCGAAAAGCTTTTGTTTTAGGGCTATTAAATAGTCTTCTGTGTCAGATTCATCGAATTCAACTAAGCGTTTACTATCAAGAGCGGTTTTGTATGCATGAAGTGCTTCGGTATCTGCCTTTTGAGATCTGTATGCGATACCGCGTCGGTCACGGTAGTTACCACGAATGTATATTTCCGTGTCGGCGATAAGTGCCTGAGCTTGGTTAAAATAGTAAGGGGAATAATTTTCGGCTTCAGCTTTTTCTGCACGATCGAGTGTTTTTCGTGCTTGATTCAAACTCGACACGAGTAGAGTATTAATCTCTAGCTCATACATGCTTTTGCGAACACTTGGTTCAAGCTTCAGAGCTTTCTTAATTCGATCATCCTCAATCAGAAGCACTAGCTCTTTCATTTCTTTTTGTAGGTCTTTCCAGTCTTCGGGTTGCCATTTTGATGCCTCTAACTCAACCAGTAAGTTTCGATGCTTTACGAAGTCTTTCAGATTTCTTTCGATCGCCGCTCTGGTTAATTGTGCTTTTTCTAAAAGTTTTCTAGCAGCGATAGTTGCTTGTGCAACGGACGGTTGTTTGTCTCTAGGATTGTTCAGAGATCGCTCAGCATCTTTTAAAGCTCGTGTTGCTGAGGAATAGTATGTTGGAGAATAGAACTCTAGACCTAGGTTCTCTGGTCGAGCAAACAATTCTGCTGTCCGTTCATACATTGCCCTCGGGTTATCTTGCTCGACTTGAGATGTTTCAATGCTTTGGTAGTCATTCTCTGGTTGAGAAGCACAAGCTCCAATGAGTAGTGCGATAAGAATTGGAAGTAGGCGTGAGATGATCATGTTTGTGTAACTTTGAATTGTTTTGGCGAATTGTACGCAGGTTTATAATTTTATTGTGTGATTCATCGGTAAGTTTCTGAGTTCGTTCTTACACGAATCGTGTAAATAGTTTCTGGAATTGCTAAGCGTTTGATGCACGTAGTCTATTGCAGCCTTGGTACTGTTCTGCAGGTCATTGCCCAAGGCTATGTTTGCGGCAATCGCTGACGCGAGAGTGCAACCGGTACCGTGAGAGTTAAGCGTACTAATTCTTTCATGACGGATTGTTAGTACATCATTTTTGTTGATGAAAGAATCCGTAACAGTCGTTTCATCAATTCCATGTCCCCCTTTTAGCAGTATCGCTGTATTAGTATTTTCCGAGATACTCTGGAGATCTGATATTGAATAATCGGGGAACAGCCGCGATGCTTCCACAAAATTTGGCGTGATCATTGTTGCGCGAGGTAGGAGCAGGTTTTTTATTGCTTCGACGAGTGTATGACTCTCCCATTCGGTGCCCGAGCTACTACCCAATACTGGATCAACAATCAGTGGAATTTGCGCATAGTTGTTGAGTATGCGCGTAACGCTCTCGATCTGTTCGGCATTGGCAAACATTCCTGTTTTTATTGCAGCCACGTCGTATTCGTCTAGTAAAGTGTTTAGTTGAGTTTCAACATGTGTGACCGGTATGGGGTGCATCTCGTTGATTGCCAGATGGTTTTGGGCTGTCGTTGCGGTAATAACGCTCATGCCATAGCATTGCAGAGTTTGAAAGGTCTTAAGGTCTGCTTGTATTCCTGCGCCAGCGCAGCTGTCAGAGCCAGCAATCGTCACGCAAATTGGGTACTTCTTCACCTTGTTAGAGATCCATTTTTAATCAGTTAGAATATCGAGTAATAAGTGAAACATATACTAAAGATGGGTGGCAAACTGGGTGTTTAAATTTAGGAAAACAGTACTGGCATTTGCTTTTGTGTCATGGGTTCCTCTATCGAATGCTGTTCAGCCAGAGGATATTCTAGGTGAATATTGGAATGACCCTTTATTTGGCGTTGCATCTGCAGATATTGTGCAGCGAGTTGAGGTGCTTCATCGTTTGCTGTTTCCAAATACAATCGAAATAAATGCGGGCGAAGTCGTTCGTTTTGTTTTCGAGAACAAAACTGATGAAGCGCATATTTTTTTATTCTCGCAAGATCCTCAATCGGATCTTTTGGATGGAGATTATATGGATTTTGTTCACGATGAGCATCATCACGCGACTATGCCTCCAGATAATACCGAAGGACACAAGCATGCGCACAACACCGAATCTGATGATGCTAAATCCATTGTCGGCACGTTAAGCGATCGCCCGACAATGGCTTTAACTGCATTTGATAAACGTGAAATGATCCTTAGTTTCGATAGCCCTGCTAAAGTTTTTTTGAAATGCATTCTAGAGGGGCACGAAGACCAAAACCACGAGAGCATCGTTTGGATCAAACCATCTAAAGGTCAGAATGAAAAAGAGCATAGTTATGAATGAAGATGAATTGCTTGCGTGCGAGCAAACTAAACAATGGTTAGAAGAAGTGGTTATTCGTCATGACTTGTGCCCATTTGCAGCGTTGCCGTTTAAGGTCGGTCGAGTTGGTATCTATGCTTGCTTTGAGTCGTCGTTGATAGAGACCTCTTATTTTATCCGTGATGAAATAAACCGCCTGTTCGAATCAGACACAGAAGAACTCGAGACAAGCTTGCTGGTGTTAAGTCCCAATACAATTTCGCAGTTTGAGATGTTCTTAGACTTTGTTGATGAGTTAAATGACGGGGTTGAGGACTCTGGTTTGTCTGATGAATTGCAAGTCGTTGCATTTCATCCTGAGTTTGAATTTGAAGGTGAATTAAAAAATGCTCGATCTCACTACACAAATCGTAGTCCTTACCCAATGATTCATTTGATCAGGCAAGAGTCTATGGCTAAGGCAATACTGGCTTATGGAGAGGACAAAACGGAAGATATTCCTCATCGAAATATTGATTTTCTTGAGTCGATGGATGAACAGACATTTGCGCAGATTAGGGGATATGTAGAGCTCAAATGAGAGCCAGATCTTGCATCAAGAGCTTTCAATCACGATTTGGCTTTTTCCGCTGTTTTTAGCTTCTGATAAATTCCGGTCAGCTTTTTTCCAGGCTGAATCAACGTTGTCCGTTTGACTCACAACGGAGCCTCCGATCGACAAGGTTGTGTTTATAAACTCGCCATTACTTGTCATTATTTTTAGTTCAGAGAATTCTTTGAGTAGCCGGTCCGCATATATTTTTGCTTGGTTGATCGATGTGTTGACTAAAAGCACTGAAAATTCTTCGCCGCTCATTCTTCCTACGATGCTTCGTCGATAAATTTGATTATGCTTGTCAGCGATCAACTTGGATGTAAATTCTTCTCGTTGAGATCGTGATTTTAATAGTGTCCCAAATTCAGAAAGTATTTTATCTCCGGTCAAATGTCCGTAGCGATCGTTGAAAAATTTGAAATTATCAATATTTATCGAAAGCCATACAAGTTCATGCGGCTGAGTTTCCAGTTCATTTTTTACGGTAGCTAAGAACCCGCGGCGATTATAGATCCCAGTCAACTCATCGCGTTCGCTTAACGATTGGTATTTTTGGAATTCCCGATTAAGTTCTTCACTGGTTTCTTTAAGGAAGGTGTAGCGATGACTGAGTACTAATGATAGTAATGCGATCTTTATGGAAACGCCTAGCAATAAAATATGTGGCGAAGTAAGTGTGGGTTCGACATAGCCAACCCATACTAGCGCCCATGCCAATGCAGCGGCTAAGAAAATAGACCAGGCCAGCACAAAGATCCGTGCTAAGGGATGACCCTGTTTCAAAGCAATCAATGAGGTGATTAAAATTAGCGTGATGGAGTACATTGAAACTGTGTCATTGAGAACGAACGCGAAGAAGTCATTGATAAATAGACTAACCATCAGAGCTGCAACGACGCCGGCCTGAGAAAATTGCAGTAAGCGATCTAGTGACTTGCCGGAATCGCGCAAGTTGAAGAAGTCTCTCGTTAACACGATGCCTGTGTACATCAGAACATAAACCGCTGAACGCGCGACAGCACCAAGTCCACCCCAGTCAGGGAACACAATGCGCAGATACCCCATATATACGATTGTCCAAAGGAATGTCGATGCAACATAGGCAGCGAAGACAATGTAAATACGTTCGCCGGCACTGATACCTATCACCAAATTATAAAACAAGGATAACAGCATGGCGCCGAGTACCATTCCCGTTATGAGGTGGCGAATCAGGTTCTCCCATATCCAGTTGTTTTCGGTGAATACATTCAAACTAAAATTGAATACTTGGCTTGTATTGAGTTTTAAGTAAGCGAACTTTACTTCGCCGCGTGGATCCATTGGGAATGTGAGGTAATTGGTTGGTAGCTCTTGGTCTCTATTTGGATTGCGACCTTCGGCTGAAATCCACTGCCAGCGATTATCAATGTTCTGAACGAGAATCCCATCAACACCTGTATTCGGCACGATTTCCAGCAGTAGTCGAGACTCTTTGATACGTCGTGGGATTTGAATTTTAAGCCAGAGAATAGGATGTTCGTCTAAGCGCCAAAATTGCTTGTTGAGCGCATCGAGCTGATACTGATTACCTTCAAGTGCATCCCAACTTTCGTTAGGCAGCTCAAGTATGTGCTGTAATGCTAGGTTGTCATGATCAATGAATGACCAGTATTGAAATTTGGTATTGTAGGAATTGGATGTAAACGCCCATACGCCAGCCCAGCAAAAGAAGGCAATAACAAGCACATAAAAGCTTGGGTTCTGGTGAAGTTTGTTTGTCACTATTTTACTGCTTTTACATCTAATTTAATGGCGGCGAAGTTGATAAATCCCTTTGCTTCGCGCTACAACTTGTCCTTGAGAATCAGTTAGACCACCGACAAGTTCGAATTCTACTTTTTCATTATCCATACATTGGGCCTGATAAGCTTCAATGTCTTCAGAGCTAAGACCGATACGGATTTGGATGTCGCCAAGAGCGGGCTTTAAATAATCGATCGTGAAGCTTTTAAGTATGGGATAGCACTTCGTAATATCGAAGTTCGCAAACCATAAAGCACCGCCAGGAATTTCCGCTAAGGTAAATAATGCACCTGCATACATCGCTCCAATGTGATTTTGATTTCCCTTCGCAGGCATTAAGCAGGTTACGTAACCGTCTTCCGCTTCAATGAGTTTCAAGCCACTTCGTTTTACGAAATCAATTTTCTCTTCGACAGCCATTTTTATTGTATTAAGGTCTGACACTGCTATTTTCTCTTATTATTGTTGGGAATATATGCGCTCAATGCGCGACAGAGCATTATCTATTTTACGACTGTATTGTTTAGTGTCCGTCGCATAACAAAAAACTAGACTAACACGAAACCCATCCGGTTGTTCAATGCAGGAACTGACGCGCGCTTTGACGTTCGACTGAACGATGTATTTACCTTTGAATTGAAGTGAAATTACGGTGCCGGTTCGTAGGGGGCTAGCTATCAATGCAGCCATGCCGTAGCGATTGAAATCAAGGCACTCAATGGTCTTCGTTGGCTTGAACCAGCCAGAAATACCTGTATGAGAAAGCTTACAACGAAGGCCCGGCGCTTTGTGCCGTAGTTTAATTCGTTTTTCAGCCCAATTGATTAGCCTGTTTGATTGCATCCGTACGATCTACTTTGACTTAAAACTCGCATAACATGACTGTTTAGGTTAACCGATTACGCCTGACATACCAACGATTAAACGCTTATATCGATATTTTGACCAAGGTTTGATTCGTGGTCTTGAATGGCAGCCTTTTGATCTTGTTTACGTCTGTCTTTTCCTTCCCGACGATCTCTAAAATTTATGGGAAGGTTTTTATTCCGACGGTCTTTTGTTTTACGTCTGTCTTGGTGATCTTGATTAGGATTCGCGTCGTTTTTTATGAGCGCAACACGCTCTCGCGCTTTGACTAGCGTTTTTCTGATTTGAGGTGTGAATCGTTCAATATGCATAACCAAATCTCTAACAAGACTCTGTGGTTAATATATCGTCAATTACTTAATGTTCTTTAATAATGTGCGCTAGGCTTTTGCGCGTTGATGCAAATTATTGCAGAGTGTAGATTCCTTCGCTAAAACGACTCTCACCTTGTGAGTAAGGTTCTGTCTTGAAAAAGCTTTCTTACACTGACGTATACGCAGAGTGCGCAACAGCTAATATAGCTGCCTCTTCAACCAAAACACTTGAACCACTTGAAGATATAGTTGGCCAGGAACGGGCGCAAGAAGCAGTTCGTTTTGCAATGGCGATGCCTGGTAGCGGCTACAATATTTATGCGATTGGCCGCACTGGTTTGGGCAAGCGTACAATGATTCTGCGTTATCTCAAGAACAAGTTGACGCCCAAGAATCATGTATCAGATTGGTGTTATGTCGTAAATTTTGATGAGCCTCGTAGCCCTAAGATTTTAAAGTTGCCTGTTGGGTTTGGCGCGCAACTGAAAAAAGACATGGAGGCTATGATTAGCCGGCTTGCAAAAGCCATTCCTCAAGCATTCGATAATGATAGCTACTACGAACGAGCAGAAAAGTTAAAAACTGAGTATGCAGAGATCCAAGAACAAGCTCTCGAGAAGTTTGCCGCTCAAACAAAGAAAAAGGGCGTTCAGCTGAGCGTTACGACACCTGGAGGATATCGTCTCACCGCCTTAAACGGAGACGAGCCTCATACGGTTGATACCTTTGCTGCCTTATCACAGGAAGAACAAGATAAGTTTGATGTTGTAATTAACAAGCTAGAAGTGAAGTTGCGCAGCACGATCAGGCAACTTGCTGCTTGGGAGCAAGAATTTGTTGATAAGCAACAAGCGCTTAATGAAGAAGTAGTCGTGGGCGTGTCGAAACATCATGTCGATGACTTGCTCGAAAAATACGGTGAGCAAGACGATGTCGTTTCGTATCTGAAGCGATTGCAGCAAGATCTGATTGATAATTTTGATGTGTTTTTAGAAGAGGGTGAAGAGCAGGCAGCATTGGCAGACGCCACGCTTGATAAAAAGCTTCCGCGTCGTTATCAAATCAATGTTCTCGTCAACCACAGTAATAATCGCCCGCCGGTTGTTGTTGAAGAAAACCCCAATTACCACAACTTGTTTGGTTATGTAGAAAGCGTGACCTACAAAGGATCTGTATTTACCGATTTTAGCTTGATTCGTTCAGGCTCTGTGCACAGGGCAAACGGTGGTTATTTACTTATTGATGCTGCGAAAGTGCTTGAGCAACCCTTTGTATGGGATGGCTTGAAACGCGCTTTACGTTCGCGTTCTCTGCAAGTGAATTCTTTGGAGCGCGAAGTTACTTTATCGGGGACTATCTCTCTTGATCCAGAAGCAATGCCTTTAGACCTGAAGGTCATTTTACTGGGTGATAGAGAGACTTATTTACTGCTTCAGCATTATGATCCTGAGTTCACAGAGCTCTTCAAAGTGGCTGCTGACTTTGAGAACGAAATGCCTAGAACGCCAAGCTCTGAATCTCATTATGCGCAGTTCATTTCAAGTTTGGTTCACGAGAAGTCTTTTCTGCATTGTGATCGCAAAGCGATCGCTCGAGTGATTGAACATAGTTCACGACAAGCAGAAGACCAAAGTAAGCTTTCTCTGCACGCGTCGGATATCGCCAACTTGTTGCGTGAAAGTAATTACTGGGCCCAAGAACAAAGCTCGAACATGATTCGTTGTGCTCATGTAGAGAGGGCTTTAGAAAGTAACTTAATGCGTAACAGTCGTATCAAAGATCAAATGTTTCACACCCTAAGCAATGGTTCCACTTTGCTAAGTGTCGAAGGGGCTGTGATCGGACAAATCAATGCGCTCTCAGTTTTGAGTACAGGTGGAGCCGAGTTCGGTATGCCGAATAGGGTGACTGCGAATTGCTACTTTGGTGATGGCGATATCATTGATATTGAGCACAATGCGCGTCTAGGCGGAAATATTCACACGAAAGGTGTGATGATTCTTTCATCTTATCTTTCGACTTTGTTTGCGAAGTATAAGCCGATGCCTTTGTCTGCAAGTATTGCCTTTGAGCAGTCTTATGGAGAAGTTGATGGTGATAGCGCATCGTTGGCTGAATTATGCGCGTTAGTTTCTTCGTTAGGTGAACGGCCAATTAAGCAAAATTTTGCTGTAACCGGCTCGGTGAATCAATTTGGTGAGGTTCAGCCAGTTGGCGGTGTGAACGAGAAGATTGAAGGCTTCTTTGATGCATGTGAGATTCTTGGTTTGACGGGAGAGCAAGCTGTTATCTTGCCCTCTACTAACCAGATCAATTTGATGTTGAGTAAAAAAGTTCGCGATGCAATCAAAGCCAAGCGCTTCCATATCTACACAGTTGAACGGGTAGATGAAGCGCTTGAATTATTGTTAGGAGAGCATCCGGGGGTTAAAGATAAGGATGGAAATTATCCTGTTCGATCAATGTATGGATCTATTTTGCAAAAGTTCGATGCATTGCGTACTGCAGAAAATGAACAAGAAGGTGCGTAGCGCCTTAGTTGATTTTGCGAAATGTTAAATTGATTCGAGGCTCTTTTATATGTCGTTGTTTGGGTATCTGATGCTTCCAGTGAGTTTGAACGTCTGGTGACATCACCAACAAGGTGTTGTGTTTTAGCTCTATCGACTGTTTGGTTTCGATGCCATCATTTGGCTTGAGTTCGAACTTTCGTGTTATACCAAGCGATACCGATGCGATTGGAGTATCAGAGTCTAGCTCTGACTCATCGTCGCTATGCCAAGAAACGGAATCTTGCCCGTCTCGGTACTGATTGATCAATACTGAGTTGTAAGCGCAACTGGTCAGTATTTCGACTCGCTCTTTGATGGTTAACACTGCATCATGCCAAGGTGTCGGCTGGAATAATTTGCCGGAGTAGTTGTAGCTATTTTCCGCATCTCCCATCCAAACCTGCAGCCTTGGAATACGTTGATAGCGGCCATAAACTCGTATTTCTGGTTGTTGCCAATTCAGTTCATCCAATAGAATTTGAAAAAGTTGCCCGGCTGTATGGTCATCGAGAAACGGCGAAAAAAATGAAAGATTACCTCCTGACAACTGAATCAGTTCTGGTTCATTTTGCTTTGGAAGGCTTTCATTAAATAAACTTTCCTGATTCATTGTGCGATCGCCTCAATGCATGTTGGAGAATAACTGTTAGTTAGGCGTGAGTTTTTAAGTAGGTCAGTATTACATGAATATACTTGTTTTTATTCTTCTTGGTTTATTTTCCGTTCAATCATATGCGCTTGAATATCACGGGGTATTAACTCAAGGCGGCGTGCTCTTTGGGAAGAGCTCAGATGGTGGTGAAATACGTTTAAATGGCCGAAGGGTAGAGGTGAGTGACTCTGGCTATTTTGTTGTCGGTTTTGGGCGGGATGCGCAGCTAAACCAAATGCTGATTCATTCTACTGAACAAGGTGCACAAGAGTATCCTCTGACCCTAAAAAAACGTGATTATAAAACTCAATATATTGAAGGAGTCCCGCAGAAGACTGTCAATCCACCACCTGAGCGTTTAGAGCGAATCCGTAAAGAAACGGCTTTGGTCAAATCAGCGCGCAAAACAATGCTTGATCGAACCGATTTCATTACAAAGTTTGTGGTGCCATCAGAGGGGAGAGTTACGGGTGTATACGGAAGTCAGCGTGTATATAACGGTGTCCCTAAGCGGCCTCATTACGGCATTGATTATGCCGGCCCAACAGGTGATCCGGTAATCGCTCCAGCGAGTGGTGTTGTGACGCTAGTTCATCCTGATATGTATTACTCGGGCGGAACGCTTATCGTTGATCACGGCTACGGTCTGAGTTCCACTTTTATTCATTTAAGCGAAATCTTGGTGGAAGAGGGTGACGAGATTCGCCAAGGCGACGTGATTGCAAAGATTGGCTCAGGTGGTCGATCTACAGGGCCTCACCTTGATTGGCGTATGAACTGGCTGGACCAACGTGTTGATCCAGCCTTAGTGCTTGATATTGATTTGCCTAAAGGTTTTTAGCGTCCTAGCAAACTTTGGCCGCAAACGCGCACAACATTACCGTTGATCGCTTGTGATGCTGATTGGCACATAAAGGCGATGACCTCAGCGACGTCAATTGGTAAACCTCCTTGTGAAAACGCGTTTGATCGGCGTCCTACTTCTCTTGGCACAAAAGGTACCTTGCTTGTCATTCTGGTTTCTATGAACCCTGGTGCGACAGCATTAATGGTCATGCCGTTAGAGAGTGAGCTTGCCATAGCCTGTGTATAACCGGCTAGCCCACCTTTCGAACACGCATAATTTGTTTGGCCGAAGTTGCCAGCTATGCCAGAAATAGAGCTGACGCCGACTATTCGTGCATTCTTTGCGAGTGCTTTTTTCTCTATCAAAGCTTCATTAATTTTGATGATCTTTTCAAGATTGAGGTTGAGCACGCTATCCCATTGCTCCGGTCTCATATTTCGCAAGGTTTTATCGCGGGTGATACCTGCGTTGTGCACAACAATATCAATTACTCCCAATTGAGATGTGATTGAACCAAGTAATTCTTCAACTGCATCTGTGGTTGTTAGATCAAGCGCTATCGCATGTCCGCCGATGCTTGAAGCAAATTGCGTAAGTGGTGCTTGGTTGATAGGTATGTCTAGGCAGACAACGATCGCGCCGTCTCGTGCAAGTACGCGGGCTGTTTCAGCGCCGATGCCAAATGCTGCGCCTGTTACCAAGGCAATTTTTCCTTTAAGGGGTTTATGCCAGCTTGGGGCGACCGTACGGGTATTAGAAACAGTCAGAGATTGACCAGTAATGTAAGAAGATTTTCGCGAAAGCAAAAAGGCTAGAGCTGGGTAGCAGTTTTTATCTGCGCCGCTCTCAACTTCTATAAGATTTGCACTTGCGCCTTTTGCGCCAATTTCCTTCGCTAATGATCGAACAAAGCTTCGCGTGCCCTCAATGCAGGCGTTGTTTTCAGGGCTTTTTTCATCGCTAGTGCGATTTGTAATGACGATAACTCTGCCGTTCTGCTTTAAATGTTTCAGGGCGTGATGAAAGTAGACATAAAGCGACTTCAAGTCGGACGCCGTCTCAAACCCAGTAGCATCAAATATAATGCCTTTGAATTTATGATTTGATGTTTGTGCAAAGTTGATGAGCTCAAGCTTTTGCTTGGCGCTATTGTGTTTATTAAATAGAGCGGCTTTCTTAGGGTCATCCCAGTAAGGGCTCGCGAGTTTAATTTGATCAGCTTGTAATTCGTTGATCAATTTACGGGTAGCCTTAGCGCGGATGCCGCCACCAATCAAAATTCGTCCGCGTGGTTGTTCCATGGAGTTATCAGGAGAGCGTTTTAAAATCGGAGGGCTAGGCAAGCCAACGCTATCGAATATAGTCTTACCAAAACTGGACTGAGCAATACGGGTATAAAAATCGTGCATGTTTCTACTTTTAAATGAATAAGTTAGCCAATTGTTGTTAGCGTGCTAGGCTATTAAGTAATAGTATTGTGAACTTTTTAAAACTTAAATGGTAGAGATGCATTGTCGGCATTTCAGGTAGTAATAAATGATGAAACCTAATAGCGAACTAAATATGAATGATATGGCTAGCGAAGCGGTCGCTGAGCAATGGTTTACGTATTTAAAGAAGCAGAGCCAGGCGCGCTTGATGATAGCTGCAGTGCTTTTTATCGCTTTATTGTCGAGTGTTGGATTCGGTCTTAAATTCTACATGGATAACCAAACCTTAAATTCTGAGCTCATTCAAAAGATTAGTCAGATTGACGGTTTAAAAACGAATTTGTCTGACAAATCGGCTCAACTTGTTGAAGTAACTAAAGACCTCGTTGAGTCCGAAAAGAAAAGAGGTTTCTTAGAGCAAATTAAAGGTGATACTGCTTCTCAGCTTGGCGTGGCTGAACAAATTATCGATACGCAAAAGCAAAAAATCATCTTGCTGGAATCGGAATATCAAAACAGCATCAATGTGACGGCAGAGCTTGAGTCACAATTGCAAAGTGTAGAAGGGCAGGCACAGCAGTTGGCCCAAGACTTAGATGCATCCCGCAATGAATTGGGGCAGCGATCTTCAGCCTACAAGGCTTTAGTTAAACGTCAGAAAGATACGCGTCTTGAGGTTGATCGCCTAGCAAAAGAACTCGAAATGGCACAGTCGAGTCGTGAGATTTCGCGCAAGGCATTGGCTCAGTCGAAAATCCAAGTGTCTAAACTCAAAAAGGACCTAACGAGTGTTAAAGCTGAACTTGCTCAAATAAAGGCGGATAATATTGCTGAAGAAGAGCAAGTTGTTGAAGTTGAGTCAAAAGCTGAAGAACACTTATCGCTTGCGGTTCAACCTATTGTTGCCCAACCAAAAATAGGGCCTGCTGGTGATATTGTTGATCCCAACGCGCTAATGATTCCATAGTCAAAATTGTATTTAAGAAGCGGGCTTAAGCCCGCTTTTTTTATGTCTGTTTCGCTCTCTAGTTAGTCCTTATAAGAATTAAATTGTGAACTGTCTTAGCTTGTTCTTTTTTACTCTAAACATAACTTTGTAGAACTTAGATATCTCACCTACAGTTAAGTGAGTAACAAGTTTTCATGCGTTGAATTGATCTTGATGAATTTTCTATTTTTTGTTCTAGAACCGTGTATTCGGTTGTTGTCTGGAGACAAATGTTAATGGCGACAAGCAAACATTTACAGCCTGAGTTTCTCATTACTCCTGAAGCAATTATTGAGTCTGCAAAGGGCTTAACTTCTTTCTATGGTCCTTTAGAAACTATTACTGGCTCTAGTGACGATTTCTGGACTGAGCTTGAGCGCTTCTGTGTTGAGTTACTGCAATATCCTCAAGCTTTGGAAGCTCTCTCGCGAATCTATGCTAATTCGATACTAGATTTTGAAAGAGGCTTATTCTGCGGAATGTTTAGTGTCTTAGTAGCACGTCGCTTAGGAATAAAAAAGGCGCGTATTCGATCCTTGTTTTATGCAGCTTTGCTGCAAGACGTAGGCTCATACATGGAAGACTATGGGATTAGCGATTACTTCAATATCGTGCGTGCGAAATTGGGTGGTAAGCCGAGCGTGTCTACCTCGAGTCAAAACCGAAGTCATGCTTTGGTTGGATCAAGTCTCATTGAAGATGTTATGTCTGATGATTCTCTTGTCGCTGAACTTGTTCTTCATCATCATGCAAAAGATGATGGCACAGGGTATCCGACTAACGTCGGCGAGAATCAACTTAGCATTGAACAGCAAATACTGATTGTTGCTAACGAAGTAAGCGATCTACTGGCTGAACGAGGCGGGTTCGATGATTTATATGATTGTATTGCCGAACTAAAACTCTCGAGTGTTATGTATTTTCGCGAGGTAAATGGTGCTGCGTATTCTTTATTAGCAGAGGCTGCGAATTCGAGCCATTATCATGCTCAATTATCTACCTCAGACGCTAAGGCATTGATGCAACTTGAAGCAATGTGTTCTTTTTCTGCAAATGCCTTGGCTTATAGTTCAGATTTGCTCGAGTTTGAGCATTACGCTTCTGTTCGACAACTGCGTGCATTGATCAAAAAGCTTGATTTACTCATGCGCGATACCGGTTTTGCACAAGCATTGGATAAAAAGTGCGGAAATAGCGTGGCAATATATTTACAGGCTTTACCAAACTTTTTAGAAAGAATTATGGAGAAACTCAAAACAGTTCAAAAATCATTGCCTCAAGATGCGGCAAGCAAAGCGAGTGATTTGAACAGTGAGTTAAAATCGCTTATTTCGTCGCTTAAGCCAAATAAGGCATTCTCGTTATTTAGCTAGTCAAAAGTTCATTAGTATCGCCTATCGACATACTGTGGAAGGTGTATCAGAAATGCTCTTAAAACTTCTTTATTGTTGCTGCCCAACAAGAAATTGATCCTCAAGAAGTTTTAAGGGTATCCAATGCAACAAGAGTTTGTTCGCGCGTCTCAACTTCATCAGCAAGGCAAGCTTGTTGAAGCAGAAAACATATATCGAAGCTTATTAGATAACGATAAAGAGAATCCTCAGTTAAATGCCCGCTTAGCATCTGTTTTAGTTCAAACTAAGCGAGCTACCCAGTCTCTTTCGCATTTCTCTATTGCTATTGATGGTTTGCCCGATGAAGATGCATTAATTCAGCATGCTGCCGATGTGGCAGCCAAGCTTGGTGAAAATGTATACGCGTCTAAATGGATGGGTTTATTGCTTCAACGCCACCCCAATAACTTAGCGCTAGCAGGTCAATATGTCGGTGTTTTAATTGCTAATCATCAAGAGCAAGAAGCACTAACTCTCGTCAACGAACTAATTAAAAAACAGCCCCAGAATCCACAGTTTCTGAACTTCAAAGGAATGGCGTTGAGCCGCTTAGGTGAGGGCGATAAAGCATATAAGTTTTTTGAAAAAGCCTTGCGACTTAATCCCGGTCAAATCGGTATCGTGCGCAATCTTATTATTCATGGAAAGGGAAAGAAGAAGCCTTTACTTGATGAGATTATTCCCCAGTATGAGCAAAAGCTTCGTCAGGGTGGTTTGCCAGCTGATGCGAAGATGAATTTGGCCTATGTTGTCAGTATGCACTATGACAAAAAAGGCGATAAGTCGATGAGTTTTGAGTATTTGAAGCAGGGTAACGACTTAAATCGTTCTGGCTACCAATATGCACATACGCAGACGCAAAGCATGTTCGCGATGCTGCAGAAAGCAATGACTCCCGAGCTGATAGAAGCGTTGGCTAATAAACCGAAGATAGAGGATGGAGCTGCTCCAATCTTTATTCTGGGCATGCCTCGTTCGGGCACTACTTTGATCGAACAGATTTTGTCGAGTCATTCAAAAGTAGGGGCTGAAGGTGAGTTAAAAACGCTTTCAGAGTGTTTTTCTAAGCACAACGATCGCATTATGCAGAGCGACTCCGTTGATGAGATTGCGACTGCATTACACGCGGCGTTTGCAGAGTATTTAGGGCAAGTACGCGCAATGCAATCTCAGCGTGATGAGCTCTTGCCGGTCTACTTTACCGATAAGATGCCCTACAACTACATGATGAGTGCTTTTATTGCAGCAGTGTTGCCAGAGGCGAAGATCATACATTGTACGCGTAATGCGAGTGAAACATGTTTCTCTATCTATAAACAAAACTTTAGTGGGAATCATGGCTACACAAATGATTTACGCGAGCTTGGTATGTATTACAACCTCTATAAGCAGCATATGGAGTTGAGTACGTCTCTGTTTCCTAAGCGAATTTATGAGGCAAACTATGAAAATATGATTGCTAATTCTGAGCAGGAGATTGCGCGTCTACTCGAGTATTGTGGGCTTGAAATGGAGACAGACTGCTTAATGTTCCATAAGAACAAGCGCGCAGTACGCACCGCTTCTGTAGCGCAGGTTAGGCAGCCAATTTATAAAGATGCAGTAAAAGCATCGAAGCCATTTGAAGAGCAGCTAAAACCTTTGAATGAGGTGTTGGAGAGTGGCGAAGGACGCTTGTAAGGTTTGCCAGAAAACAAAAAAGCCGACTCAGATAGTCGGCTTTTTTGTGCTGAGCAACAAAGACTAACGACGTCTAAACAAAGGCGTAGGTTGCTCATTAGACGCTTGATAAGCTTCTGTAAATTCGCCAAGAGAAGATAGCGCGAGCTCTGTATCGACATCGTCACGCATATCAAAGGCATTAAAACCGCAACGCTTAAGGTATGACAACTGGTCCAGCAGTACGTCACCGATTGCGCGAAGTTCGCCTTCAAAGTTCAAACGCTCGCGAGCATAACGTGCAATTGAATAGCCACGACCATCCATAAATTTAGGAAAGTTAATCGCGATAACTGGCAAAGTTTTCGCTGTTTCGGGTAGCTCTTCTGGTTGCTCTTCACTGTCGATCCAGATGCCCACGTTTCCAGCATTAAGAACAGCTTCTTGGTTCGCCATAAAAAACGCCATCGGTACGATGGTGTTTGCTTTTACGTCACCTTCGTAGTCTTTTGCAAGCAACTCAAAAGTATTTGCTTGATCGCCGGTAAGATTAATCAGCTTTGGCATATACGCGCTCCTTGAATGGGTCCATGCCAATACGGCGATAAGTGTCGATGAAAAGTTCATCTTCGCTGCGATTCTCAACAAAAACATCAATCAACTTGGTGATAACATTCGGCATGTCTGCGCGCGCGAACGATGGGCCAAGGATCTTGCCGATGGAGGCATCTCGACCTGAATCACCACCTAGGGACACTTGGTAGAACTCTTGGCCTCGCTTATCTACACCTAGTACTCCGATGTTACCAACGTGATGGTGACCACAAGCATTCATACAGCCAGAGATGTTTAGATCGATCTCTCCTAGGTCATACAAGTAATCCATGTTGTCGAAAGTAAGCTGAATTTGCTCGGCAACCGGGATAGATTTTGCGTTGGCTAGGCCACAGAAATCACCACCAGGGCAGCAAATCATATCGGTTAACATGCCAAGGTTTGGTGTCGCGAAACCGACGGCTTGTGTTTCTTTCCAAAGAGCATGTAATTGATCTTCACGAACGTCAGCAAGAACGAGGTTTTGATCATGGGTTACACGCACTTCTCCGAAGCTGTAGCGGTCAGCTAGATCAGCAACAATATCAACTTGGCGATCTGTAGCATCACCCGGTGGAATGCCTGTTTTCTTGAGCGTAAGCGTAACGATGCGGTAGCCATCAACTTTGTGATCGTTTGTGCAGCGTTTTATCCAGTTCGCAAAGCCTTTTGATTCTTCTTGCGCAGCGACAAACTCAGCGCAGTTGCGCTCAAGATTCTCATAAGCTGGTGCAGTAAAGAATGCTTTTACACGTGAAATTTCTTGCTCTGTCAGCTGGTTTTCTGAGTCTTTCAGGAAAGCCCATTCAGCTTCGACTTTCTCTTTGAAAACAGCCGGAGTTAGCGCTTTTACTAAGATCTTGATACGCGCTTTGTATTTATTGTCACGACGACCATGACGGTTGTAAACACGAAGGATCGCTTCTAGATAGGTAAGAAGATCTTTCTCAGCAACAAAGTCATTAATCAATGAGCCGATAAGCGGAGTACGACCCAAGCCGCCGCCGACAAATACTTTAAAGCCAACTTGGCCTTCAGCATTTTTTACGATTTCTAAGCCGATGTCGTGAACAGCAATCGCTGCACGATCTGCACTTGGACAAGCATTTACAGCAATTTTGAACTTGCGAGGTAAGAACGCGTATTCAGGGTGTAAGGTTGACCACTGACGAATGATTTCGCAGTAAGGGCGCGGATCGACGACTTCATCATCGATGACGCCAGCGAATTGGTCTGTAGTGGTGTTACGAATACAGTTGCCACTAGTTTGAATAGCATGCATTTCTACGTCAGCAAGCTGGCGAAGCATTTCTGGTACGTCTTTAATTTCTGGCCAGTTGAACTGAACATTTTGACGTGTAGTGAAGTGCACGTAGCCTTTGTCGAAATCACGTGATAATTGCGCGAGCTTACGAAGCTGTGTGCTGTTGATCATTCCGTAAGGGATCGCAACACGAAGCATTGGCGCATGACGTTGAACGTAAAGACCGTTTTGAAGGCGCAGTGGCAAATACTCATCTGCCGCAAGCGTGCCTGCAAAGTAACGATCGGTTTGACCTTGAAATTGGGCAACGCGCTCTTTAACAATGCGCGAATCCACTTCGTCGTAAATATACATACTGGCTTTTACCGTTACTGACGTAGTTATAAGTTGTAATGTTGGAGCTAATACTAGGGGCGCGATACTAGCAGTTTTGATAAAGCATCAAAACTGCTAAAAACTAATAATTCTATGCGTTTTAGTAATTAAACTCTTAAAGCCGCCTCATTTTCTCTTAAGCGTCGTAATTGAGCACCGGCGATAGCCACTTTTCGCATACTTCAACGCTCATATTTTTACGTTCGGCATAACGAATGACCTGATCCTTCGTTATTTTTCCAACAGAAAAGTACTTTGACTCAGGATGCGAGTAATAAAAGCCACTGACTGATGCCGCTGGCGTCATCGCGA
>NZ_LWFI01001254.1:0-739 GCF_001635735.1 Oleiphilus sp. HI0067 | reverse complement strand
AAAACACCTCCGATATTTTGTGCAATGAAAGCACATATAAAGTGATGTCTGAAGCGCATAATCCTTATGGAGATGGGGAAGCGGCAAGCCGAATAAATCACGCCATTAACAGCGTCATTACGCCTTAACTTGTTCAAATGCTCAACAAAGCCTATCTCTACTACCACACTATCAAGTACCTACAATGGCAGCAGATATTTTATCGGATCTACTATCGCTTTAAACGCCCTAACATTAAGCCGCTTGAATACTACAAACAGGTTGATTCCCAAGAATGGCGCTGGGAAGGGCCTGAATTTCTAGAGCCATCCATGCTTGATGCAAACACCTTCGGCTTTTTGAACGAAACACACACTATCAGCACAACAAGCGATTGGAATAATCCAACGCTAGCCAAGCTATGGCTGTACAACCTGCACTATTTTGACGATCTCAATGCCAGAGATTCGCAGACACGATACAATCAACACGAAGTTCTAATCAAACGATGGATAAATGAAAATCCTGCCTGCTCAGGTAATGGCTGGGAGCCCTACCCTTTGTCGCTTCGAATCGTCAACTGGGTTAAATGGCTGTCAAAGCAAGAACGAAAGAACGAGACTGCCGACGCAAGCCTACAGCAACAAACCGAAGCCCTTGGTCAACAGCTTGAATACCACATCTTAGGCAATCATCTATTTGCAAATGCAAAAGCGCTCGTATTTGCAGGAGCTTATTTAAAAACTCCACAAACAGAACG
>NZ_LWFI01001253.1:0-1427 GCF_001635735.1 Oleiphilus sp. HI0067 | reverse complement strand
TTGCTGCCAAAACCATGAGTGACGGCCTTACAACAGATAATGCGGGAAATATAAATATTTCCCGCATTATCTGTTGTAAGGCCGTCACTCATGGTTTTGGCAGCAAAGCGTTCGATACGAGCGTAGAGTTCGTCTCTTGGTAAGGACTCGTCAATGAGCGCACTTACTGGAACACGGTACATAGCTTCATCACTAACTGGCGCAAAATAAAGCCACTTTGCTTCACGATCTAGCGCAATTGAATCGACACCGGGACGCACAGCAAACACGCCAAACATCAACATCTTCTCACCTTCCACGACCGGAATATATTTGTCGGCGTCAACGGATTCATGGTCTTCAATAACGCGGCGAGCGGTTTGAGTTTGGGTGTCGTACACAATGACAGCGGGGTCTAAGCCAAAAATACTCGCGTCAGCGATTAAGATATATCGCCCATTAGGTTCTACTTGGAAATCGTTCATGTGCGAGCCTAAACCTGCGATGTCGCTCGAAAATTCATAGTAATGAACGAGCTCACGAGAATAGATATCGATAGCCGCGATTTTCGCAGTTCCTGTTCCATGATTTGCATAGTCGAGTAGCCATAATCGATTTTGTTGATCGATTCGCATCGAGAGTACTGTTTCGAGATTTAAAGCGGATGCTTTTTCGCCTTCTAAGCGAAGAGGCTTAACCTCGCCATCAACAATTTCCGCTAAGTTATACGCTGGGCGCCCTTCTGGATGATAGGTAAAGAAAACCTGACCTTCTGAGCTGACCGCAATATTTCCAGGTGGATAGGGGAGATCTACAACGAGTTCAAGCGCATCCGCAGTTAAGGTCGGTTCGGTTGTTCGGTCGGGAAATTCATCACCGCCGCCATATATCGCATCAAGTACAGAGGCACTTAAACCGATAAACACAACGACAGAAAATAGAAAAATAACAAATGCTCGCAACATGGTATGACTTCTTTTTTATAAGTGAGTTGGATCGCTCGCGCCGCAAGTAAGTCGAAACGCCGCACAAGTGTAACGACACCTGTTAATAAATTCATCTGTGAATTTACCGCTCTCTGCCTTGAAAATTTTTTAAGCGACCTCACATTGCTAAGCACATGAAAGTTGGCGAGCGTATATCGCTATCGCTTGGATGATACAAACAAAATAGTTAGAGAGATCGTTTTATGTCTGCAACTGAGAACCTTGGTGCTAACGCTGAAACCTTAGGCTTCCAAACTGAAGTAAAACAATTACTTCATTTAATGATTCACTCCTTATATAGCAATAAAGAAATCTTCTTGCGCGAGCTGATTTCTAACGCGTCAGATGCAGAGGATAAGTTACGTTTTGAAGCGCTTTCAAATGATGCTTTATACGAAAATGATGGCGACCTGAAGATTCGTCTCGATTTCGATAAAGATGCGAACACAGTGACCATTACCG
>NZ_LWFI01001252.1:0-912 GCF_001635735.1 Oleiphilus sp. HI0067 | reverse complement strand
CCCGCCTAATCTTTAAAGCTAAGAAGTTCTGATAAAGTTTGCTCCCACTGTTCAGCAAGCGAAGCAATCGGAACTGCGCGTACCAATTCAAGAACAAATCCGAGCGTCAACATTTGACGCGCTTGCTCATCACTCAGACCGCGAGTTTTTAGGTAGTACACTTCTTTTTCATCTAGTTGGCCGATGGTTGCGCCGTGTGCACATTTAACATCGTCAGCGTAGATTTCTAACTCTGGTTTCGTATCGATTTCTGCAGAGTTCGATAACAACAAGTTGCGATTGTTCATTTCGCCCAGTGTTTTTTGGGCGTCTTTGTGAATATATATACGTCCATTAAACACAATGTGTGAATTGTCATCTGCAATACAACGATAGTTTTCTTCGCTGGTGCAGTTTGACGCAATGTGCTCAATTTCGGTGTGGTTGTCGTAGTGTTGTTTTTCCTTCGTGACGACCACGCCATTTAATTCACAATGCGAGCCTTTCTCTGTCATTAATACATGAAGGTCATGGCGTGCCATTGCTGACCCTAAGCAAAGAATATGGCTTTCAAAATTCGCATCACGTTTTAGAATTGCACGCGTGGTTCCGCCTATACGGAACGCACTGCCTAAAGGATTTTGACGCAAATAAGTAAGCTTTGCGTTGTCACCAATCAGCGCTGTTGTTTGGCTAGAGCAGAATGCTCCGTCTACATCAGCGATTGCATAGTTTTCAATGACTGTAGCTTGCGCACTTTGCTCCAGTTCGATATACACACGAGGTGTTGTAAGTCCCGCTTCATCTTGCACAAAGTTCAAAATGATCGGGCATTCAATCACGGCATTTTTAGCAATGCGAATGACTAGTCCATCATTGAAAAGAGCGGTATTGATTTGTTCAAGCTCTCCGCGCTCATATTCTGCAAGTTCA
>NZ_LWFI01001251.1:0-1122 GCF_001635735.1 Oleiphilus sp. HI0067 | reverse complement strand
ACAACGTGAATCGTTACTGCCGACTGATTATCTTCTGCTGTTGAGAACACTTGCGACTTCTTGGTAGGAATCGTTGTGTTTTTCTCAATCAATGGAGTAGCAACACCACCCATTGTTTCGATACCTAGCGTCAAAGGCGTTACGTCTAGAAGAAGAACGTCTGTCACGTCACCAGCTAGAACCGCCGCTTGAATCGCCGCACCCATTGCAACTGCTTCATCAGGGTTTACATCACGACGTGGCTCTTTACCGAAGAACTCTTGTACTTTCTCTTGAACAAGAGGCATACGTGTTTGACCACCGACCAAGATGACGTCATCAATTTCGCTTGTGCTCAAACCTGCATCATTCAATGCTGTTTTACATGGAGCAAGACTGCGAACAACCAACTCTTCTACCAACGACTCCAACTTAGAACGCGTCAACTTCACGTTTAAGTGCTTAGGACCTGTTGCATCAGCAGTGATGTATGGCAGATTTACATCCGTTTGTTGTGCACTTGAAAGCTCAACCTTTGCTTTCTCTGCAGCTTCTTTCAAACGCTGCATTGCAAGTGGGTCACCCGTTAAATCCATACCTTGATCTTTCTTGAACTCTTCAGCCAAATAGTCGATCAATGCCATATCAAAGTCTTCACCACCTAGGAATGTGTCACCATTGGTCGCTAGTACTTCAAACTGCTTTTCACCATCAACATCTGCGATTTCGATAATCGAAATATCGAAAGTACCACCACCAAGGTCATACACAGCAATCGTAGAATCACCTTGGCTCTTATCTAGGCCGTAAGCAAGTGCTGCTGCAGTTGGCTCGTTGATAATACGCTTAACATCAAGACCAGCGATTTTACCTGCATCTTTTGTTGCCTGACGCTGAGAGTCATTGAAGTATGCTGGAACAGTGATAACTGCTTCAGTAATGTCTTCACCTAAGTAATCTTCTGCAGTCTTCTTCATCTTTTTCAAGATTTCAGCAGATATCTGAGGTGGAGCCTTCTTCTCGCCTTTTACCTCAACCCATGCATCACCATTGTCTGCTTTAACGATGTTGTATGGCACCATATTGATGTCTTTCTGTACTACGTCTGAATCGAATGTACGACCAATCAAACGCTTAATTGCG
>NZ_LWFI01001250.1:0-1590 GCF_001635735.1 Oleiphilus sp. HI0067 | reverse complement strand
TATTGCTATCGACCAAGGTAAATTGGCTATTGGGAAACAGTAGCGCAAGAGGAATACCAGGTAAACCAGGTCCAGTACCCACATCCATGATTTCTGACTCAGTGATAAACGGAACAACGCTTAACGAGTCAATAATATGGCGCTCCAACATTTCTTTCGGATCGCGAATCGCTGTTAAGTTGTAGGTGGAGTTCCATCGATACAGTAGTGAAACATACTCAACTAACTTATCTGCGTTCTGAACACTTAGCTCTATGCCGATTTCACCTGCAGCGTTTAACAGACATTCAGAAAACCCTTCGGTATTAATCTGGCCCACAACTAATTCGTCTCTTTCACGGATATTGCGCGCTTCATACTCGCTTTTTTCATGAACACCAGAACAAGTGAGATAGCAGCAGGTGTTACGCCAGGAATGCGCGAAGCTTGAGCAATCGTTGTAGGCTTCTGAGTCATCAACTTTTGCTTCACTTCATTCGACAAGCCCGATACTTGTTCATAATCAAAATCATCTGGAATCACAGTATTTTCATTCTTACGCAGCTTATCTATCTCATCTTGTTGACGTGAGATATATCCTGCGTACTTTGTCTGAACTTCTATCTGCTCAGCGACATCTTCTCGAGTAACGTGCTCAGGATCTAATTCAGAAATGTTTTTATATCCAATTTCGGGTCTGCGTAATAATTCTTCCAAGCTGTATTCGCGCGAAATCGGGTTTGGTAATAAATCGTTCAACTTATTTGCTTGCTCTGAGTTTGCCTGAACCCAAGTACTCTTAATTCGGGCTTGCTCTTTCGCAATTGCTTCTGTTTTTTCTTGGAAAAAAGACCAACGCTCATCGCCAACAACACCAAGATTGCGACCAATCTCAGTCAATCGGAGATCTGCATTATCTTCTCTAAGCAGCAATCGATATTCGGCACGACTGGTAAACATACGATATGGCTCAGAAGTACCTGAGGTAATTAAGTCGTCAACCAAAACACCGATGTATGCTTCGTCTCGACGCGGATACCATTGCTCTTTGCCATTAGCTCGCAACGCAGCATTTAATCCAGCAAGCAAACCTTGTGCGCCAGCTTCTTCATATCCTGTGGTGCCATTGATTTGTCCGGCAAANTACAAACCGTCGATAAAGCGCGTCTCAAGGGTATGTTTAAGATCTTGGGGATTAAAATAATCATACTCGATTGCATATCCTGGACGCGTGATATGCGCATTTTCGAATCCGGCAATAGAACGCACGGCAGCGAGCTGTATATCGAAAGGCAAGCTGGTCGAAATGCCATTTGGATATAATTCATGCGTTGTTAAACCTTCAGGTTCAACAAAAATCTGATGTGTGTCTTTGTCTGCAAAACGATTAATCTTATCTTCAATCGATGGGCAGTAACGAGGCCCCGTCCCTTCAATCACACCTGTGAACATAGGCGAACGATCAAAGCCTGAACGAATGATGTCATGGGTACGCTCATTGGTATGTGTAATAAAACACTCAATTTGACGCGGATGTTGCGCTACATTCCCCATGTAGGACATGACGGGAGTAGGTGAGTCGCCTGGCTGGCGTTGCATTACGCTGAAATC
>NZ_LWFI01001249.1:0-1552 GCF_001635735.1 Oleiphilus sp. HI0067 | reverse complement strand
CAGTACAAAGAGTCCTTATTAAACATTTAATGGGAGACAAGAAACAGTTAGCGCGATTAAAACCGGGGATGACGGTTGGCATCAATACTGAACAAGGTGCTCGCCAGGCCACGGTTGTTAAAGCAGGCAAGTTCAATGTCGATGTTGATACGAACCACCCTCTCGCAGGCAAAGATCTGACGTTTGATATTGAAATCATTTCTATTAGAGAAGCTACAAAAGAAGAAATATCACATGGTCACGCGCATGGTGTAGGCGGCCATCACCATTAACAAGCCCTAATGTTGCGACTCTGGAAGATCCTCTGCAAAAGCCTTAAGGTTTTGGGTCTCAAAGAAAATGTCTGCCCGTCTACTGTTCAGGCTGACATCAAATGAATGGAAACAGAACTATGAACATAAAAAAAATCGCTTTGCCTTTACTAACTGCGAGTCTTATTGGAATGAGTCCAGTTACACTAGCTGAAGACGGCGCTGCTAAGTTTGAAAGTAAAGAAGCAAAAGTCAGTTATGCCTTTGGTGTGATGTTTGGTCAGCGCATGCGCAACGAACTCAAAGATATCGATTTAGATCAGTTCGCAAATGGTCTGAAAAGTGCGTTTAACGATGAACCTCAATTGCTTACTGATGACGAGATAGCTCAAACCTTGAGTGAATATCAGCGTGAGATGCAAGAAAAGCAAATTGCTGAACTACAAAAACTTAGTGAAGCGAATAAAATTGTTGGCGAAGAGTTCTTGAGCGCAAACAAAGATAAAGAAGGCGTAGTGACGCTAGAAAGCGGTTTGCAGTACAAAGTTCTTACTGAAGGCAAAGGCCCTCAACCTGCAGCAACAGATACTGTAACAGTGCATTACACCGGCAGCCTTATTAGTGGCGAAGTATTTGATAGCTCTGTTAGTCGAGGTGAACCAGCAACATTCCCGTTAAATGGCGTGATCGCAGGTTGGACCGAAGCGCTTCAACTAATGCCTACAGGATCAAAGTGGCAATTGTATATTCCTGCTGATCTAGCATATGGTCCACAAGGTAATCGCTCAATCGGACCTAATGAGACTTTACTATTTGAAGTTGAGTTGATTGAAATAGCGAAATAAGCACACGCTTATAAATATAAAAGGCGACTCATTAGGTCGCCTTTTTACTATCTGAACTAAGCCAAATCTGGTGCTAAAACTCAGTATTAATCTCAACTTCTTTTTCGCCAAATTTCAGATAAAAACACGATTTTCGGTGGGTATGACACGCCGCTCCTGTTTGATCAATCATTGCTAGCAAAACATCACCATCACAATCGGTGCGCAATTCTTTTAATTGCTGAGCATGACCAGAACTCTCCCCTTTTCGCCAAAGACTTTTGCGCGACCTAGACCAGTAACACATCCGTCCAGTAGCGATAGTTTCTTCTAGCGCATCGCGATTCATCCAAGCAAACATCAAAATCGACTTAGTCTCAGCATCTTGCGCAATTACCGGAATCAACCCTTGCTCATCAAAGGTTAATTCCTCAATGACGGTCGCGATAGGGAATGTTGTTCCCTCTTCTTGCGCTT
>NZ_LWFI01001248.1:0-1160 GCF_001635735.1 Oleiphilus sp. HI0067 | reverse complement strand
GCAAATTATGATGAGCGACTACTAAAGACATCTGAAAGTACTTTCTATGCTCTAACTATTTTTGCGTTGAAGCACAGAGGTTAAGCACTTTGATCCCCGCCATTTCGAAACTATCAACGATCTCATTCGTTTTAGCCTGAAGATACGAGTGGACCATCAAAAGCGGAATTGCAGCCATTAGACCGAACGCAGTTGTATTCATCGCGACAGAGATACTTTGCGAAAGCAAGGTCGCTTTCTGCGCTGGGTCCGCGTTTGCAACCGCTGTGAAAGCCGCAATCAAACCGATAATGGTTCCCAAGAGACCTAGCAAGGTTGCGACGTTTGCGAGCATCGCGAGAAACGGCGTACGTTTCTCAAGGCGAGGTAAGATCTCCATTAACGATTCTTCCATCGCATACTCAATTTCGTCCCTAGATCGTCCAGAATTAAAACGCGTTAAACCGATATCAAGCATTGTTGAGATTGCGCTCGTTCCTTCACGCGCTTTGGCACCCGCCGCAACGAAATCGCCCTTTACAAGCAAGGGGAGCAAATCGTTTTCAAACACTTTTCTATTTGTTGACTTCGCCCGCGTTAGAAAAATAAATCGCTCAACCGTAATGGCGAAGCCGAATAGCAATATGCACGCAATTGGATACATGAACATGCCGCCATCTTGAAAAAACTTAACTACGGTATCCAAAAACCTTACTCCTTTTTTGTTATCTGTCGATCGATTAAGAGCAACTCAAATCTATTGTGATCCAAATGACTTTGGCATTTGGATGTAATGGTGAAAATAAACTTTACGCTTATGCTTATCCATCGAAATTGGCTTTAATACGTCAGGCATTGGCTCAGGGTCTAATTCGATCTTAGTTGGGTCCGCTGAGCCAGATATTCTCCATGGCAGCGCTAATTCGACTTTAGGTAATTCAGAATTACCAATGATTGAAATAGTCTTAATCTGTTCCGATGATTTGTCATTAGCTGTTGTAAAGCTGGCGTAGGATAGCATCAACACTAAAGAGCAAAACTGAATAATGTGTAATCCCTTCATGCAGATTTCCTTTTGAGCAGTCTAACCCACAACTTTACATGTTTTATTTGATCTTCTTGTGCTCGCCCGTCTGCTCCTTCTAAGAAAGCCAAGTAATGCCGCTCAGCTTTATCAAAAT
>NZ_LWFI01001247.1:0-1383 GCF_001635735.1 Oleiphilus sp. HI0067 | reverse complement strand
GTTTTAGGTTTCTTTGATACCTTTTGCTCTTGCGTCGACAGCGCTTGATTAGCATTTGTGACAAGTGAAATGGTCTCGGAAAAATGCAAACGCTGCGTTGATTTTCGTTCACCAGAAATGGCTGACTGCACAAGTGAATCCGCTAATACCACGTAGCTATGAACTTTTTGCAATCGAAACCTGCATACCAGATAAACAAGCACGAGCGTAGATAAGGCAGCGCTGCTGAGCATAATCCAAAGCAGCGTTCTATCTATGGCAACAATAGCTGACGAATTAGACAGATATCTAAGCTGCCAATTACCTATATTCAGAGATTTACTGATCTCTTCTCCACCAACACTAATACCAGCAGAAAATACTTTAGATGCAGATTGATCAACTCCACCATAGATGGTGAGACTACCTTGCAAGGCTTGAGCTTTAATCTGTACTTCCTTCGATATCTCGCTCAAATCAAAGACAAATAAAACAACAGCAGGATCATTGTTCTCAACACGCACCGCTGCTTGATAGAACCAACTCTTTCCGTCAAAAAACGCATCAAATCTTAGTTTATCAATATCTTGCGCTTTTCTAACGGCGTCGACACTCGCATATCCTAAATCAGGGTAAATAGTACGCGCTTGCCCAAGCTGTGATTCTGGAATGACATAAAGACCTACTAAGTCACTAAAACTTGCCTTCATTAATTGATGACTTGTTTTGTCGCTAGAGAAACCATTCATCAATACATTATTGGTCGCGACAGATTTTAAGGCATATAAACGTTCTTGAATCATAAAATTCAAGTCGCTCTGAACAAGACTTGCGTAATTTTGATTGATATCGTTTTGCTGATCTTTCTCAACACTTTGCACAAAGTAAAGTTCGATAAGTAGAGCCAACGCGATAACACTTATGAAAGCTATCGCTGCGGGCTGAAAGCTCCAGGCCGCGATGGACTTGCCTTGATTATCATCTGCAACCTTGCTCTTCCCTTTGCTTGTTGCCTTACCTTTTTCTCGCTTCTCAGTTTTCACCAGCGCGTGCTTTTTCTTGAGCCTCAACATGAATCCATCCCGACTTAATGTGTCTCTTATTTTGTACCCGTTGAACCAAATCCACCGGTTCCTCTATCTGATTCTTTAAACTCGTCGACGAGATTAAACTCGACTTGCACGACAGGCAAAACAACTAACTGAGCGATACGTTCACCCGGCTCTATACAAAATGTTGTATTTCCTCTATTCCAACACGAAACCATCAACTCGCCTTGATAGTCAGAATCTATCAAACCAACGAGATTCCCCAAAACAATCCCATGCTTATGACCAAGGCCAGATCTAGGTAATATCGTTGCCGCCAGCTGAGGGTCTTCGATATAAATCGCCAATCCAGTAG
>NZ_LWFI01001246.1:0-1021 GCF_001635735.1 Oleiphilus sp. HI0067 | reverse complement strand
GCTTGGAATGCGATTTTTAAAGTTGATTTTGAGTATGTGAATTCTGAAGTGAACCCCTCAATGGCGAATATAGTCAGCCCAAGTGAGGTGGTTGTAATCAGTACATTCCATATTGAATTAGATGGCGGTGGCGGTGATCTGCATTTGGCGCTGCCTTACTCGATGATTGAGCCTATGCGCGAGCTGCTTGATGCCGGTGTGCAAAGCGACGTTGATGAAATTGATGAACGTTGGGTGAACACGATGCGTGAAGATTTACTCAGCGCAAACGTGCCGATTAACGCAACCCTACTAGAAAACCAAATTAGTTTACGTGACGTGTCGAATTTAAAAGAAGGCGACATTATTTCCGTAGATTTACCTGAATATGCCATGGTATCGGCAAACAAAATACCTATGTTTTATGCTCAGTTAGGCCAGAAAAATGGATCACTGGCATTGATGATTAAGGACAAAATAGAGCGGCCAACAACCGCTTCAACCAGCTTGGTAGACGAAGATGAGTGATAACGAAACCCAAAACGACGGTCAAAGTGAAGACGAGAAGTTAGCATCTGAATGGGAAGCGGCGATGGAAGAGTCTGGCGATGCTGGTGGTGACGCTGAGGATGAATGGGCCGCGGCGATGGCCGAGGCTGAAGCCTTAGGTGGCGAAGAGAATGATATTCAGGCAGCGCCCTTGGAAAGTTTCTCTGGCACAGCTCATCAAGCTAGTGCAGGTCTGGGTACTGGTTCTGAAACTCCCGATCTGGACGTGATTTTAGATATTCCGGTGACCATCTCGATGGAAGTTGGGAATACGTCAATCCCTATTCGTAATTTATTACAGCTGAATCAGGGCTCTGTTGTTGAATTGGATCGATTGGCAGGCGAGCCATTAGATGTACTGGTTAACGGTACGCTAATTGCCCATGGCGAAGTGGTTATGGTGAACGATAAGTTCGGTATTCGTTTGACGGACGTTGTAAGTCCATCAGAACGCATTCGTCGCCTAGGCTAACTAGGCAGCGCTGGATTTGGC
>NZ_LWFI01001245.1:0-766 GCF_001635735.1 Oleiphilus sp. HI0067 | reverse complement strand
ACGAGGGTCTGTTGTGTATACACCATCGACATCCGTATATATCTGACATTCATCAGCTTTAAGAGCAGCCGCCAAGGCAACAGCAGTTGTATCTGAACCGCCCCGACCAAGCGTCGTGATATTGCCCTTTTCATCAACCCCTTGGAATCCAGCTACAACGATAACGCGCCCTTGCTCAATATCAGAGCGCATCTTATCTTCGTCGATATCTAGAATGCGAGCCTTCGTATGCGTATCGTCGGTTGTAATTCGAACCTGCCCGCCTGTATATGATCTCGCAGGACAGCCTCTTTTGTTCAGCGCCATACTCAACAAGGCAATCGTTACCTGCTCACCCGTTGACACCAATACATCCATTTCTCTAGGCGTAGGCTCGTCGGTAATGTCGCTGGCAAGACCGATCAATCGATTTGTTTCTCCACTCATTGCAGAAACAACTACGACGATGTCATCTCCCTTATCGCGAAAGCCTTTAATTTTATCCGCAACAGCTTCGATACGCTCAACCGTACCAACAGATGTGCCGCCAAACTTCTGAACCAACAAAGCCATTTCTTTATTCCTGTACCACTACCAACGCACTACGTATATGCAAAAAGCGCGGGATTATAACTTACTTTCAACCCAAACTTGAACCCTAGCTAAAGCTTCATCTAGCCTAGCCAAATTGGTGCCACCACCTTGCGCCATATCAGGACGACCGCCGCCTTTACCATCAACGATCTGGGAAACTTCTTTCATCAATTCGCCAGCTGAAAATTTCTTT
>NZ_LWFI01001244.1:0-36725 GCF_001635735.1 Oleiphilus sp. HI0067 | reverse complement strand
TGGAGCTAAACAAATGGTTGAAAAATGTTCATTAAAAATATTATTACAGTCTTTAACAATTTATTCGATCTTTAAAAATACAGATTGCTGCGACAACAAACTGAATTCAGATTTAATTCTGGCCATTAAAAATATATTAACGCTTAGAACCGAACTAAATAAATTGATCACATTGTTGTTAGCAATGAAACATGGTTTGCTCACACCAACACTGAAAATCAACCGCAATGAGATAGAAAATAATTACAAAGAAGTGTAAATAGCAAGTGAAGCTCAGAACTGATTTAGCTGGCTTGAATCAGCCTAAGTGAAGGGCTAGGACGAGCCCCAAGTCTAAGGAGCTCTCATGTCCATCGTTAGCGTTGAATGATAACGGCTAACTCACTACCAGTTGGACTAACGAAAGTCGTAGATAAAAGATCTTCTTCGACAGAAAAGTCGAGATGAAGTTTATTGAACATTGCTTTGGCATCCTCCAAAGCGTCACCTTTGTCGGAATAACAAAAGTGAGGGACAGCATCCTTACTTATCGTTTCTGAATTGGGAATTAAGAAGAACATCCTTAACACCTCCTGCAATAAATAAAGTGTGTTGCCAAACTCGGCGACCTGCACGTTACTCTCGAAATACCCACGATGCACGCGCTACATTTTTAGATTTTCAATGATTTGCAAAGCCGTTACAACTGACATAATAGTGTAACAATTTGCTAGCTACCAGACTGGTCCATCACACCATAATCTTTCGAATGCTCAAACATTGATTTAACAAAGTCAGGAATTGGACAACTCGTAAAATCTTCAGCGTTAACAAACACATACACTGCTTCGGCAGTAGCTAATACTTGATTCGTTTGCGCATTCACATACTCTGTGTGAAGTGTAAATGAACTATTTCCGATACGACCCACCGACACATTAAGATTTAATACATCATCAAAGCGAGCCGGAGCCTTCCATTCAATTAAAAGCTTAACAATTTGATTCTCGAATCCGCGTGCCACGAGTTCTTGATAGCCCCCGAGTGATGCACGAAGAAACTCCGTTGAGGCGAGGTCTGCATAATCCGCATAGCGGGAATTGAACACGACATTTTGCGCATCGCATTCGTTATAGCGCACACGAATCTTTAGGGTGAATTGAGACATA
This sequence comes from Oleiphilus sp. HI0067, assembly GCF_001635735.1. Taxonomy (NCBI): domain Bacteria; kingdom Pseudomonadati; phylum Pseudomonadota; class Gammaproteobacteria; order Oceanospirillales; family Oleiphilaceae; genus Oleiphilus; species Oleiphilus sp. HI0067. The sequence continues at coordinate 35,577 of NZ_LWFI01001244.1, read as the reverse complement.
AGCAAGGCTCAGGATAATTATTTTAGTTAACGCCTTAGCTTATCAAACCAAGCTAGCTTTTGCTCTCTTCCAACGCTTCTAATTGCTTTGCTAAGGCGTCGGCTTCTACGCTGAGTTGCGAGTAAGTTCGAATATCGCCATTGCGCTGCGCCTTCATGGCTTCTTCAAGTTTCGCCAAGTATTGCTTCTTTAACTTTTTGGTGGGGTCTGATTTGAAAAACGAAAGCATAGTTATCTCCTTTTGTATTCTTACGATGGAAATACAATTTGGATTTGAGAATTGAGAGAAAATGTTTTTCAGAGATTTGGAACAGAAAAAAGCCTGAAAGATTCAGGCTTTTTAATAGTAATTAAACTACTTTGACGCTAATTTCTTATCTATATCTTCAGCACTACGACGAATCGGAAGTTGTTCCCAAGTTTCACCCCATGCACGATTCACAATGCGTCCACGCTCAGTAGCGGGTCGATCAGCTACTTGCGCTGTCCAACGCTGTACGTTTTTATAGGATTCGACATCTAAGAATTCAGCGGCTTCATACAATTTACCTTGCGCCAATACGCCATACCAAGGCCAGATGGTCATATCTGCAATCGTATATTCGCTGCCGACCATGTATTCGTTATCTGCAAGGTGCTTATCTAACAAATCTAACTGGCGCTTCACCTCCATGGTATAGCGATCAATTGGATACTTATATTTTTCTGGTGCGTAGGCATAGAAGTGCCCAAAACCGCCACCCAAAAACGGACCTGCACCCATTTGCCACATCAACCAACTCATGCACTCAGCGCGCGCTTTAGTCTCTTTTGGCAAGAAGGCATCAAACTTTTCTGCGAGATAAAACAGAATTGCTCCAGATTCAAAGATGCGGACGTCCGCTTCTTTATCGAACAAAGCTGGGATTTTAGAGTTTGGATTAATCGCTACAAACCCACTACCGAATTGATCTCCTTCCATGATGTTGATTGGCCAAGCATCATATTCCGCACCGGTGTGACCTGCTTGAAGTAGTTCTTCAAGCATCATCGTGACCTTCACACCATTCGGTGTGGCGAGCGAATATAGCTGGAAAGGATGGTCACCCGAAGGTAGCTCTTTGTCGTGTGTTGCGCCTGAAGTTGGACGATTAATGTTAGCAAACTTGCCGCCATTTCCTTCTTCGGGAGCCCACACTTTAGGTGGTTCGTATACATCGTGACTCATAAAGGGTCCTTAACTTTGAAATTCGATTTGCTGTCTTTAAGGGTGCATTGTTAGGCTTTTGCACTAGCACGACCAGAAACAGCTTCATACCATCGGTTTAGATTCACTTGCTCTTCGCCGCGGCGTAATTGAACAACACGTGCAAAATCGACCGTGCACATAGCGGTGATGTCGGCAATTGAGTAGCTGTCCCCTGCGACAAATTCTGAGTCTGCTAGGTGCTTATCTAACATATGCATGAATTTGCTCGCACCTTTGTAACACTCTTCACCCCACTCTTTGATCGGCGTCATACGATCTGCGAAGAAACCCGATGTATGCTGAAATGCCATGCCGACCAAATTCATGAAATAGATTTCGCAACGGCGTTGCCACATTTCAATTTCAGCTTGTTCTAAGGGCGTACTTCCCATCAATGGGTTTTCTGGATGCAATGCCTCGAAATAACGACAAATCGCTACTGATTCAGAAATATGCGTGCCATCGTCTAGTTCTAGTACTGGAATTTTGGCAAGCATGTTTTTACCGCGAAATTCCGCTGTTCTGTTCTCGCCTTTTTGCAGGTCTAATTCAACAAACTCGACTTGATCAAGAAGACCTTTTTCAGCCAAGAAAACCCGCACACGACGGGCGTTAGGGGCAATTTTTTGTTCGTAAATCTTCATATTATTCTCTTTGTTCTTTATCAGGAGTCACGACCATTTATGACTCAAGCATTCAGACAATTCGCATGAAAGCGAAGATGGTCTTCGATAAAACTCGCGATGAAATAATAACTATGGTCGTAGCCGTCACGCATATTCAAGGTCCACTCACCTTTACTATTTGTGGACAAAGCCTTTTCTAAAGCCGGCGTGCCAAGTTGCTCAGTTAGAAACTGATCGTCGGTACCTTGGTCAACAAGAATCGGTTTGTGACTTTCTACCTCCATCAACAATGCACAAGCATCATGGGCTAGCCATGTAGACTTGTCTTGTCCCAAATAGTTCGAAAATGCTTTTTCGCCCCAGGGACACTGGCTTGGATTCGAAATCGGACTGAAGGCTGAAATAGATTGGTAGTTATCTGGATGGCGCAAACCTATCGTCAACGCGCCATGCCCACCCATTGAGTGACCAGTAATTGAAGCAGCCCCCGTCATTCCTAATTCGCTCTTAAGTAGACTCGGCAACTCGTCCACGATGTAGTCATACATATGATAATGCGTTGCCCAAGGTGCTTGTGTGGAATTGACGTAAAAACCGGCCCCCAAACCAAAGTCATAGACGGCATCTGGATCGTCTGGCACACCATCACCGCGAGGGCTGGTATCAGGCGCTACGAGAATTAAACCTAAGTCTGAAGCGACACGATGCGCGCCAGCCTTTTGCATAAAGTTTTCGTCCGTGCAGGTTAATCCAGATAGAAAATATACAAGAGGAGTCTGCGCTAAAGCCTCTTCATTTTTAAGCGCTTGCGGCGGCACGAACACAGAAAAAATCATGTCGCATTTGTTCACCGCAGAGCGATGTTGATAACGAATAAAACGACCTTCAAAAGAGTTTTGCTGACTAAGCAGTTTTAACTCTGACATCTTCAATTCAGAATCGGCTTCGCTCATTGCAATGTCTCCCTAGCTGGCTTCAGGTTCAAAATGCACCACAGAACGAATACTTTTGCCTTCATGCATTAAGTCGAACGCTTCGTTAATTTCACCCAGTTCCATTTTATGTGTAATGAATTTCTTGAGCGGGATATCCCCAGCAAGATACTTTTCAACATAGTCAGGGAGTTCAGTTCTGCCTTTCACTCCACCAAAAGCCGTACCACGCCATACGCGGCCCGTTACTAACTGGAAAGGCCGTGTATTGATCTCTTGGCCAGCACCTGCCACACCGATTATCACAGACTCGCCCCAACCTTTATGGCAGCACTCAAGCGCCGAACGCATCACATCAACATTCCCAATACATTCAAAGGAATAATCTACGCCACCATCTGTTAGCTCGACGATCACATCTTGAATCGGCTTATCGTAATTCTTTGGATTAATGCAATCTGTTGCGCCCAGCTCTTCCGCAAGATCAAACTTAGATTCATTAATATCAATCGCCAAAATGCGCGAGGCACCAGCTTGTTGCGCACCTATAATTGCTGATAATCCGATACCGCCTAGACCAAAAATCGCAACGGTTGTCCCTTCTTCAACTTTTGCAGTGTTCATCACCGCTCCAATGCCCGTTGTCACGCCACAACCTAACAAGCAGACATCATGCAAAGAGGCCTCTTTATTGACTTTAGCCAGTGAAATCTCAGGGAGTACCGTGTATTCAGAAAAGGTCGACGTACCCATGTAGTGATAGATTTTTTCGCCGTCTTTCGAGAAACGAGTTGTGCCGTCAGGCATCAAACCTTGACCTTGCGTAGAACGAATTTTTTGACACAGATTTGTTTTACCGGATAAGCAAAACTTACATTCGCGGCATTCTGGCGTGTAGAGCGGAATGACATGATCACCGACCGCTACAGAAGTTACGCCCTCACCAACAGCTTCAACAATACCGCCGCCCTCATGACCAAGAATCGCTGGAAAAACACCCTCTGGATCCTCTCCCGTCAAAGTGAATGCATCAGTGTGACACACGCCAGATGCAAGTACTTTTACCAGCACCTCACCTGCTTTCGGCATCTCCACTTCGATAGTTTCTATTGATAGCGGAGCTCCAGCTTTCCACGCAACCGCGGCTTTACATTCGATACGACCATTCGCATTTAAGGCTTTCATGATGATTTCCCTGAAGTTTGTTTTTATTGGCTAAAGAAGACAGCAGAAACATCTTGTCCAAGTATCACTTCTCTAGCCTATACCAGAACCAATTTGCTTTACGAGTCCATGCTTTATTTTGGTTTATATCTAAAGAACAAAAGCATCTAAATAAGTTCACGCGTGGGTAAATAGCTCCGGAATTATTCAACCAACACCTGTCAACATGCCTTTAAAAAGTATGTGTGGAACCAACTTTCGCATGATCACTCAACAATGCGCTCAAGTCTGTATTGATATGAATACTCTCTGGTGCGTCAGGTCCCGAACTACTGCTGCAAGCAAATAATCCAACGATCACAGAACTCACCATCAAACCTTTTTTCATGTCAGCGCCCTTTTTGATTTTGGGCCCTACAGCTAAGTACAAAAATTCACAAGCTCAAGTACAACATTACGTTTTTAGATATTCCAAGGAGCCCTTTCCTCGCTTAAAATTCGTTAAAACCGAATGTTTTTTATAAATATTCGACTATTCCTATTGCTTGGGAACAAGCGGAGAGATGGATGAACCACGAAGACCGTCAAGAAACACACGATTCCAAAGATTTTAAAGACATGATCGATCATGACGCCCTAAGCGGGGTGTTATTGATTGCAGCCGCCGTGTTAGCGCTTATTTTTGCCAATACCAGATTACAAGGCGTGTATTACGGCACCTTAGATATTCCGATCCAAGTGTCATTTGGCGATTTTATTATCAACAAACCGCTTCTACTTTGGGTCAATGACGGTTTGATGGCGATCTTCTTTCTCGTTGTAGGCTTGGAAGTTAAACGAGAAATGATCGAAGGCAGCTTATCTTCTTTTGATCAAGTACTTCTGCCGGCTATTGGCGCTGTGGCCGGTATTGCAATACCCGCCCTTATTTACTGGGTGATAAATAGTGAAGATCCGATGTCGGTTCGTGGCTGGGCGATTCCATCCGCAACAGATATCGCATTCGCACTCGGCCTCTTTAGTTTGTTTGGAAAAAGCTTACCATTGTCTTTAAAGCTATTTTTACTTTCTGTCGCGATTTTCGATGATATCGGAGCGATCGTGATCATTGCGATTTTTTACTCTAGTGAACTCTCAACTACCTCATTAATCGTCGCTTCATGGGGGCTAATCGTATTGTTTGCTTTCAACCGTATGAAAGTTTCGAAGGTTGCGCCCTACCTGCTTGTCGGCACAGTTGTTTGGGTCGCGGTATTAAAATCAGGCGTGCACGCAACATTGGCAGGCTTTGCTATCGCATGGTTTATTCCGCTTTATCAAACAAACGACAACGGCTTAAGTTTGGCGAAAGAACTCGAGCATGACTTCCATCCCTGGGTAGCCTTCTTTATTTTGCCGATATTTGCGTTTGCCAATGCGGGTGTATCTTTAACAGGCTTAGGACTTGATGCCTTTATGAATACCACCACGCTTGGCATTATTCTTGGCTTATTCGTCGGTAAACAAATAGGCATATTCGGCGCTTGTTGGCTTGCCATCAAAATTGGCCTTGCGCGCCTGCCAAATGGTGCCACATGGGGGCAGTTATACGGTGTCTGCTTATTGTGTGGTATTGGCTTTACGATGAGTTTGTTTATCGGGTCTCTCGCATTTGAAGGCATCGAAGGCAATTACTCAGACAGTGTTAAGCTCGGTGTGCTTGCAGGCTCTTTACTCTCAGCCATTGTAGGATCAATCGTGATAAAACGTTATAGTGCTGCCGGCAATAAGGCCTAAACTTTTAATTCTTTTGACTATATAGCTGTTTTCTATAAGCTGCCGCTCAAAATTATGGTGTATGGACCGCGCCCTTTTGAAGAATTGAATAGCGGTAGTGAACATCCGAACGAATAAACTCTCCCTGTCGATCATCACGGCAGCCTTTGCTCTTTCATCTGGTACAGCAGGTGCAACAAATGGGTATTTCCGTCTAGGTTACAATGCGAACAGCATTGCAATGAGCTGTGCGTCTACTGCAAGAACTCAAGATGCTATTGCGGGTGCATCAAATCCAGCTCTTGCGCTCAACATCGACACGATTTAGATCGCAGCAATTGCAGCGTTTAACCCAGATCGTGGATTTACTGTTGAAGGCGGAAACCCTATGACAGCGATGCCTGGCGAGTTTGCTTTAACACCTCAAGACACGCGCTCAGAAAGCGATTGGTTTTATATCCCTTCATTCGGCTATAAGACTGACTTGAGCAATGATCTCGCGCTGAACGTTAACCTATATGCTAACAGTGGCATGAATACAGACTATGACGAGTCAGTATTCTATGCAGGCGAGACAGGCGTTGATCTATCACAAGTATTTTTAAACACTTCTATTGCATACAAGGTGTCTGAGAACACCAATATTGGTGACCAGCGTTTTAAAGCGAAAGGCCTTGGCAGCTTCGCAGGATTTTCACAAGATCCTATCGCAGACAGCGACAACTGGGCAAAAGGCAGAAATCCTTCGCTCCAGAGCCAAAATCAGCAAATCGAACTGGAAATGTCGCAACTTGAATTAATATTCGGTGCTAACTTCTAAGTTAGAACCAGTTCATAAAAACCCCGCTTTGCGGGTTTTTTTTATACCTATTTATTGACTTCTTTAAGCCAAAAACGAAACCTAGACTACCCTTCATGCACTCCGCATCGAATGGGCAAGGAGGGCCAATGTCGAACCTATTTTCTGATCTACCTGTTGTCATAATTGAGGACACCCCCACTAAGCAAGCTAAGTTAGATGGTTTGTTAGAAGCCTTAGGTGTCGAAGATATTCAAAGCTTTGACAATGGCCAAGAAGGTTTAAGTGCTCTCAGTCAGGGTAAAGACAAGATCATTTTATTCCTCGACCTCGTTCTACCTGAGATAAACGGCCAAGAAATACTGCAGCAGCTTGCTCGTAGCGGATTTAAAGGCTACGTGGTAATCAACAGCGTGTGTGAACGGCGAATTGTTCAAACAGCGGTGAATTTAGCAGCGTCATCAGGTATCAAGATGCTCGGTGCATTATCAAATGATTACTCAAGCAAAGATCTCGAACGGATGCTCATGCTGTGCATCGAACCTGCCAGAACCACGCACCGCGGTTCAAACATTTTATTAAGCGAAGAAGAAATTCATGCAGCTTTTGATCAAGACTTAATTGAGCCATTCTTCCAACCAATCATTCATCTTGAAAGCCAAACCCTCAAAGCCGTTGAATGTCTTGCGCGAATATATAGCCCAGAACGAGAACAATATTTATCGCCTGTCTCGTTTTTACCTTACATTGAAGATACGCCTTTTCTTGATAACTTAGCTTTGCGCTTGTACCAAAAGGCGCTCGCCTTATTTAAGACCGAGGTGTTTTCGAACAGCGATATTAAGCTCTCGTTCAACATAGAGCCAAGTCAGCTCGAGAATGTCGCACTTGCCGCTAGCCTTGATGGTTTAACGCAAGCAGCTCAGATCAACCCCGACCGCATTATTTTTGAACTGACGGAACAATCTCCAATTAGCTCAAGCAATCAACTAGAAACCATCAATATATTGCGTCTCAAAGGCTACAACATTGCCATCGATGATTTCGGCTCTGGGCACACAAATATATCTAACCTACACTCTATCCCCTTCAATCGAATAAAAATCGATCGCCATTTGATTCAACATATTGATGAGGATGGGTTCTGCCAGATCGCTGTCGATGCCATTATGGAGATGGCTCAAGAAGTCGGCGCGCAAGTGATATTTGAAGGCATTGAGAAAGTAGAGCAAATCGTATTTAGCACACGGCACAGAGACGTATATTTACAAGGCTATTACTTTTCTGACGCATTACCGATGAATCAATTAGAACCATGGCTAAGCAAAAGCCCTTACACACTTATAACGGCGTAGATAGAACATTATGGACGAAGTATATCTCTTAAAACTTCATGAGGCCGGCCAACGCGTTCTGAGTTGGTTCTTACCCAACATGAGCACCATTGAGTGGACCGGGCACATTGCCATTTTAATTTGGTCCATGGCCATGATTGTCTTCGCAGGCCGACTGTTCGCCATGGTCGAAAATACCTCCAGCACCATGATGAAGATGAAGGTATTTCGCTCATTAAACTTCTTAGTCATCGTTCTTCTATTAGTTGATTTAGTGCTGCTACGTTTCACGATTGATATGGAGCAACTGTTCTCTCGAATAGGGCTTTCCATACTCACCGCCTACGTAACCATCTACCTATACTCGCTAGCGAGCTATCACTCTTTTAAGCGATTCGGAACACCCAAGACCATTGATAACAAAGAGGTCTTCGTTGAAACCTACTCAACGCGAATTGTTAACCTATTGCTTGTTGCAACCACTGCACTTGGCGCGTTTTATATCATCATCAAAATCTGGGGGGCTGATAGTCTTCTAGAAACGACTGGGATAATGGGAATATTTATTGGTTTCTTAGCGTTTACCTCTCCCGTTTGGGCTCCGGATATCATCTCTGGCCTCATTATTCTCAACAGCCAAATCTTGGATGATGGCGATGTGGTTGTTATCGATGGTTTTCCAAACGAGTACATCATCAGCAAGGTGTCATTTGTTTATGTCACCCTCTATGACATTCGAAATAATCACCGCGCACTGGTGAAGAACAGTCGCTTTTTACAAGGCAAAATTGACAACCTCAGCCGAATCGCTAGTACGGACGGCATGCGTGCATCTATTCATTACAATATTGGTTATCCCGCTTTTGAGAGTCGATCGGGCGAAGACCGTGTTGAAGAAATGAACCGCTTTATGAAAAAGGTCGGCAATATGTTTGATCGTGCGTTCGAAGGATGTGCCGAGGATGATTCAGTTAAAATTAACAAAAACAAGCCTTTCGAATGGGCTTTGACACAAGCTGGCGACTACGCCCTTGAGTTCACTTTGTGGTTCTATTTCCAGCGTATTCCAAATACCAAAGTGACGGCGACTGCCCGCAAGCATTTGATGGGCACGACCTATAAAGTCAACACTGCTATTTACGAGGCGTCTATATTTGAAGGCTTAGATCTCTCTACACCAGACCTGAATACCATCACGTTTGCCAGAGACCTAGTAGAAGACGATACGCCTGACCCAAGAGTCGCTGCCATGGAATAGAGCAAACGGAATAGGTTCAGACGTTCCTTAGGTTAAGAAGCTAAACCAAGCGTCTATGAAATCTTAAAGTTCTTGGTTAGCTGATTAAGGTGATCACACACTAGGTTCAAGTCTGATGCTTTCGCATCTGTTTGCTGCGCAATCTCATTACTCTCTTCGTTCAGAGTACGAATACTGTTCACGTTCTGAGCCACTTCATTCACAACAGATACCTGCTGTTCTGTCGCAGAAGCGATGGTTGCACTCAAGTCTTGAATGTTTGTGATCGCAGAAACGATTTCATCTAGCCGACACCCTGCACTTTCAGTTTGCTCAGCCGCATACTCTGCTGATGAACTTTGCTCCGCCATCACCCCTACACAGCTATTGGAAGACTCTTGTAAGCGAGAAATAATGTCTTTGATCTCTTGAGTCGATTCAGAAGTTCTCACTGACAAACCACGCACTTCATCTGCTACAACTGCAAAACCTCGACCGGCTTCGCCTGCACGTGCTGCTTCAATTGCTGCGTTCAAGGCAAGTAAATTAGTTTGTTCAGCGATGCCTTCAATCACGGTAAGCACTTCACCAATGTTTTCTGCATCACGACTCAAATTATTGACCGTTTCACTCGTACGACCAACACCCTCAACAAGAGAACGCACACTTCTCACTGAGTTTTGAACCAACTGATTCCCTTCTTCAACCGCTTTCGTTGCTTGCGATGTAGCAACGGCAGCACCCGCTGCACTTTGCGCAACTTCTCTAAACGAAGCTGACATTTCTTCAATCGCCACCGTCATCTGAGAAGTCTGTTGAAACTGTGCGTCACTCTGCGAAGCAAGACCTTGTGCAAAACCTAACATTTCTTCGCTAACGCTTGAGACGCTGTTCGACTTATCTTGAATCTCTCCAACCAAATCGACCATAGCCGTGCGCATTGCATTAGTCGATGCTACCAAAGTTTTTAATTCTTCTGACTTTGCCTCTAGATCATTTTGATCACTGTAATCGCCCGATGCGAAGCGCTCAAAAACCGGAACAAAAGACTTAAGACGTCCAACGATGAAACGCTGCATTAAATCCACAGTAATCGCGACAACAATGACCATTACGATCGTCGCAACCAACATATTTCGCACAAGCTCAAACGCACTATCAATTTGCCCATAGGTGCCAGCTCTTGCTTCAGTAATCGTTGATTTAAACTCTTGCGCCGCGCCCCTTAAGGCATAGGAACGAATTTCGTTATTCATCGTTTCGCCGATAAGAACACCAACACCATCCGCCTGCTCTTGTATTAGGGTCATGTCGTTTTCAGGAGATTGCGCCAAGGTATCAATAAGTGCGGTGATAGAAGAGAACTCGCGTTGCGCGCGCTCTAATTGAAAATCTTCACCTTCTTGTATGTAAGCGGTAATGCTTTGCAGTAAATCGATCTCTGCCGATCGCTCTAAAGCCATAAAATTTTGAAGATTAGTATAAGGTTTACGTAGCTCAGCTAAACCAAACCAGACTGCAAATACTAAACTCACTGCGACTAAGCTCAACAAACCACTATTGAACCACGTTAACGTTGATAACTTTAGTTTCATATCTTTACCTTACCGCATCTCTACTGCTTATTATTTAAAGCTTAGGTATATGTCGGCATATCACAAGGAAACTGCAGGAATATTCCATTACATAATGCTAGGATTCGCGTCTTTCTCCCCTCCCAACAAAATCGACACTACTTGAATGAACGCCATTAAACTGAGTGCAGCAGAATTAGCACCATTGCTAATAGACCGAATACAGCAGCAGCCATATTGCCAACGTATCCTTCATGGCCGTGGCAAAAAATACGCAGGTTATGAATATGTAAATATCGAATGGTATCCGCCTTTTCTTTTCGTACAGAATTTCAACGACACTCTGAGCGACGATCTAAATCACGCGTTAAAGATAGTTTTTGAGGAAGTCTCATCCATCGATGCTGTGCTGATTCAATCCAGAGAATGGCCAGACTTCGTCACGCAAAGTTTGTTTAGTCGTAAAGAAGTAGAGCTTCCCCTGATCTATAAGGCTCCATTAAGCGAAGACCTTCACTGTGAAATCAAGTTTGGTACTAATCTCAACACGGGAACATTTTTAGATATGCGTGTTGGTTGACAATGGATAGAAAAAAATAGCGAGAACAAACGCGTACTGAACTTGTTCTCATACACATGCGTGTTTTCACTCTTTGCGCTTTCTGGCGGCGCAACATGGGTCGACAACGTCGACATGGCGGCCAATGTGCTGAAAATCGGGCAACGCAATCATCAATCAAACAAGCTGCATGATGGTAAAAGTGCCTTTATTAAACGGGATATTCTTAAATCACAATCTTGGTTTAAGTCTCGCGAACCCTATGACTTAATTGTTCTTGACCCACCACCCTATCAAAAGAAAGCCTTTCGGGGCTGGCAAGACTATCTAAAGCTATTGCGCTACGCACAGCATGGTTTAAAACCTGGTGGAACATTGCTGTGTTGTCTCAACCATCCACAAATCAGTATTGACCAATTTATGGCTGACCTCGACGAGTACTTCGATGGAAAAGCAACACTTGAAGTCATTGCACGCGCTCCAGAAATTGAAGAGCTAGAGAATGAAAAAGGCTTGAAGTTAGTCATAGTGACTCTATAAGTTCGGACAGAATGGCCGCAATGGACTAGAGCCTTCATCATGGCGCTCGGTATATTTGGCGACATACAAAAATTAAGATGAATAATTATGAATTACCGTCGCTCTCTTTCGATGCTTTGTGTGCTGTCCATCGGCGTATTATTGAGCGCTTGCAGTCAACAAGCCATTCAAATACCTAATGTGAGCTTGAGCCAAGTTCAGCTCAATAAATACGAAGCGAGCTGCAAAGTTTGTCACGAACAAAAAGCAAGCGGCGCACCGCAACGCGGTGCGTATCAAGACTGGCAAATTGTCTTCGGCAAGCCAATGGATTTAATTATGACTCGGGTCATTGATGGCTATGCGGGAATGCCTCCGTTAGGCCAATGCTTTGACTGTTCAGAATCTGATTTAAATGATTTAGTGCTTTATCTCGCGCAATCTCCAAACACTCAAAAACACGAAGCGGAGAAATAGCTATGCAGCGCAGAGACTTACTAAAATCGATGGTTGCTGCATGTTTATCGAGCGCCGTACCCAATATTGCGTTATCGACTTCTGCACTGGCGTGGAAAAACTGGTCAGGCAATCAACGCTGCGTACCGAGTGCACGTATTGCGCCGCAAAATTTAGCGGATCTGCAAACATGGCTGCGCAACAACCAAGGAAAAATGCGCTCTGTAGGCTCAGGACATTCCTTTACAGCACTCGTCCCAACCGATCATACCTTGATTAGTACGAGCTATATCCGCGGCGTGACTCAAGCCGTCGATAAAATCATGCAAGCCGATATCGCAGCAGGCACACAATTAAGCTCAGTTGGCCCGGCACTCAACGAGATGGGACAAGCCATGATCAACATGCCAGATGTTGATCGACAAACACTTGCCGGCGCGATTAGCACAGCTACCCACGGCACAGGCCGCGCGCTACAGTGTTTATCCGCCTATACAACTGAAATTGAATTACTCACTGCGAAGGGCGAGTTACTCACCTGCAATAACGACACTAATCACGATGTCTTTAAAGCAGCTCAGGTTGGTCTTGGAACAATTGGATTAATCACGCGCATTCGAATGCAAAACCGAGAGCCATTTAAACTCCGTCGATTAGCGCGCTGGCACAAATACGAAGAAGGTTTGGCGCAAGCCGAAGCATTTTCGAAAGCGCATCGAAACTTTGAGTTTTATGTCATTCCTTTTACGGGAATGATTTTAAGCGATGCCTTGGATGAAACAGACGAAGCAGTCACTGCCCGCGAAGAATTTGATGGCAATAATGGCTTGATGGATCTCAAACTAGCGCGTGATTATCTCGGCTGGAGCAACGAATTCAGAGAGCTCGTACTCGGCACGTACATGAAAACTCTAAGTGATGAGACAAACATTGATCATAGCCATCAAATTTACGCCACTGAACGTAACGTGCGTTTTAACGAAATGGAATATCATCTTCCGGTCGAGAATGGCCTCAAAGCGCTTGATGAAATAAAGCGCCTCATCGAATCTCAATTTCAGCAGGTCTTTTTCCCGTTTGAATGCCGTTTTGTAAAAGCTGACGATTGTTGGCTATCTCCGTTTTATAAGCGAGACAGTATATCTATTGCTGTACATCGTTATTTTGAAGAAGACCACTCCCCCTTATTTGCAGCCATTGAACCTATTTTTCAAAAGTACGGCGGGCGCCCACATTGGGGCAAGCTCAACACCTTTACGCCAGAACAATGTGCAAACGCATACGAGCGCTGGGAAGATTTTAAACAAGTGCGTCAGGCCCTAGATCCAGATGATCAGCTATTGAACCCCTATTTAAAAACAATGCTTAAAGCCTAAGTATTTATTGGCCATAAATTTGCTTCCACTGCCTCTGTAGTTTATTTTTAAACACTGAAATTGAATGTAGGCAACGGAGCCAAGAATGAGTCAAGACGCACCGCTGGTGGTTACGGACATCCATAAAAGTTTTAATAGCCACAAAGTATTAAAAGGTGTGTCATTAGAAGCCCAAAAAGGTGACGTCATTTCGATGATCGGTTCATCAGGTTCAGGCAAAAGTACCTTCCTTCGCTGCATCAATCTCTTAGAAATTCCTACCTCAGGTGATATCCAACTTCTCGGCGACACCGTCAAATTCAAAACCAATAAACGCGGCGAACGAATGCCAGCCGACACCAAGCAAGTCGAACAGATGCGTTCGAAGCTATCTATGGTATTTCAAGGTTTTAATTTGTGGTCTCACATGACAGTGCTAGAAAACATCATCGAAGCACCGATCAATGTATTAGGTATTCCTAAGAAACAAGCCATTGAACACGCTACAGAGCTCTTAAACAAAGTAGGCATCTACGAGCGTCGCGACTACTATCCTAGTCAGATGTCTGGTGGCCAGCAGCAACGTGCAGCAATTGCTCGCGCATTAGCGATGGAACCAGAAGTACTGCTATTTGATGAGCCGACATCTGCACTCGACCCAGAACTCGTCGGTGAAGTATTAAAGGTCATGCGCAGCTTGGCTGAAGAGGGCCGCACCATGATTGTCGTGACACACGAAATGGCCTTCGCGCGCGATGTGTCGTCACAAGTTGTATTTTTGCATGACGGAAAAATTGAAGAGCAAGGAACACCTAAAAAAGTTTTTGAAGATCCTGATTCAGAACGTGTGAAACAGTTTCTTCAACCGAAGTACTAATATTCAGTACAAACAAACTGCTCCCTTTAGAGAGCTGACATTAAATAAGAGGAAGACCTCACTATGAAAAAACTATCGCTATTAATGGGTTGTATCTTAGCTGCGAGCAGCAGCATTGGTTTCGCAGCTGACAAACTAAAGTTAGCTGTTGATGTACCTTACGAGCCGTTCGAATATAAAGCGCCAGACGGCACGCTTACTGGTTTCGAAATTGACCTTGGCAACGCTGTATGTGCTGAAATCAAAGCGGAATGTGAGTGGGTTATCCAAGCTTGGGACGGCATTATTCCAGGACTTTTAGCGCGTAAATACGACGTTATCTTCTCTTCTATGTCTATCACTCCTGAGCGTGCTGAAAAAGTATTGTTCTCTGAAGGTTACTACAACACACCTTCTGCATGGTTTGGTAAAAAAGGTACTGATCTGGACGTGACTGACAAGGCTGCCTTCAAAGGCCTTCGCGTTGGCGTTCAGCGTGGCACAGTTCAAGATGATTACGTGACAAAAGATATCGGCGCAGACACTGTTGAAATCAAGCGTTACACCACGGCTGACGACCTTGTTCTTGATCTAACAGGTGGCCGTCTAGACTTAGTATTCCTAGACTTCCCAGTAGGTGAATCAACCATCCTTAAAGATGAAAACTACCAGTCAGTCGGCGACACCATGCAAGTTGGTGGTGAGGGCGTTGGCGCTGCATTCCGCAAGCGTGACAAAGACCTTGCTGAAAAATTCAATGCTGCGCTTAAAAAGCTCAAAGAAGACGGTACTTACGATGAGATCATGAACAAGTACTTCTCTTACAGCATTAAGATTTAATGCTAAAAGTCAGATGTCAGGCGCTATATGCCTGACGTCTGATTGACGATTAATTTTCACGGAACTTACTCAATGATAGATCTTCACGGTTACGGCCCATCTATATTTCAGGGCGCTATTTTAACCATCGAAGTAGCCGTATTATCATTGCTTGTGGCTTTATTTTTAGGGCTACTCGGCGCGATCGCCAAACTTTCAAGCAACCCTATTCCTCGCGCTATCGCAACGGTATACACCACCGTAATTCGAGGCGTTCCCGATCTTGTACTGATGTTACTCATCTTCTTTGGCGGTCAAATGATGATGAATGAGTTCTCAGATTGGTTATATGAAGAATTTGATATCGATGTCTTTTTTAACATCGATGAATTTATTGCCGGAGTTGTCACCATTGGCTTTATCTTTGGTGCCTATATGGCAGAAACATTTCGTGGCGCATTTCAGTCCGTAAATGCAGGTCAAATAGAAGCCGGATATGCCTACGGTATGACTCGATGGCAAGTATTTAGCCGCATCTCGTTTCCTCAAATGATGCGTCATGCACTACCTGGCCTAGGTAACAATTGGCTTGTTATGCTGAAAACCACTGCACTTGTATCGATCATTGGTCTAGCTGATATGGTGCGTCTTGCTTCCGAGGCAGCCAAAGCTGTGCACGAACCCTTTACTTTCTTAATCCCTGTTGCGCTTGTGTACTTATCCCTCACAGCGGTCTCAGAGTTATTACTCAACAGACTGAAAATTAAATACAGTGCCGGAACAACGAGGGCTTAATGATGGAAGCGTTTTTAAGTCTGTTTGCAGACAATAGTATTTTTAACCCGCCTACTTTGATGCACTACTGGTCAGGCTTTGTGACCACAGTGCAATTGGTATTTCTTTCTCTGCTTATTGGCTTTGTTATCTCTTTGCCTTTAGCTATTTTGCGAACCTCGAAAAACAAGTGGATCAACCTTCCTATTTGGGCATTTGTTTACTTTTTTAGAGGAACCCCCCTACTTGTTCAGCTTTACCTTATTTATTACGGCACTGCGCAGATCACAGGCATTCAGCAAACATTCTTGTGGGACATACTTTCAGAGGCCTTTTACCCTTGCTTGATAGCGTTTGTATTGAATACGGCGGCCTATACAACAGAAATTTTTAGAGGCGCCATTGAGGCAACACCTCGTGGCGAAATTGAAGCTGCAAAAGCCTATGGTATGGGTGTCGCTAAACGAATGCGCCGTATTATTCTGCCTGGAGCGATGCGCCGAGCATTACCAGCTTATGCCAATGAAGTGATCTTTATGCTTCACGCCAGTTCAATTGCCAGCGTCGTAACAATCGTCGATTTGACCGGTGCAGCTCGTGATATCTACGCGCGCTATTATGCGCCATTTGAAGCTTTCCTATTCGTTGCGGCTATTTACCTCTGCATGACATTTACCTTGATTTATATCTTCCGAAAAGTTGAAGATAAAATCATGGCGCATACTAAGCCGCTCTCTTAATCAAAAGATCGCCACTGAGGTGTGCTCCTATGACAGATTTGAACTCGCTCTTTTCTCCAGCGAACTCATTTCTGTCACATACCTTGTCTCAAGATCCAGCTAAAACAAATTCAGCTACGTATGAGACTTCTTGTTTCACGGCACAACTACTCGCCGAAGGCATGCTGCGACTTATTCCGAAGCAAAACAAAACTCAAACAGCGGCGCAGCATCAAGGTCTATTGCTATCTGCTGGTATTCACGGAAATGAAACGGCTCCAATAGAGTTAATTGATCAACTCGTTACAGAGCTTCTTAGCAAAGACATCTCCATAGCCCGCCCCACTCTTTTAATACTTGGGCACCCCAAAGCAATGCGCAAAGCAAGCCGCTTTATCGAGTTCAATATGAATCGGCTGTTTATGGGAGTTCACAATGAAGATAATTTTTGTGGGAGCATTGATGCTAGAAGAGCAAAACTACTAGAGAGATATGTCTCTGAATTCGCTGAAGATTATGGCCTCAGCCAACACTTAGATCTTCACACCGCAATTCGCGATTCCTATGTTGAACGCTTCGCGCTCAAACCTAAAACCGAGCACGCTAACAATGTTTCAGATGAAGCTCGTGGGATTCTATCTGCACTTGGCTGTACGGCACTGGTCTATCAGCATAAGCCAGCAACAACGTTTTCTTCTTTTACCGCGCGCAGCTTTAACACCGATGCATACACGGTTGAGCTAGGTAAAGTGTACCCATTTGGGCTCAACAAACTCAGCGAATACGCAAACACTTATCAATGTCTTAAATCAATGATCTGTGGTGAGCTCATAACTGTCGCGCAAGATCAACTCAATGAATTCGAAGTGTGTCATGAGCTGATCGTAGACCATACAGAATATGTATTGTATGTTGATGAAGGTGCCCCTAATTTCTCGCGCTACAATCAGGGGACGATAATGGAAAAGTCTCCACTCAAAATTTATGAAGTGGAGAACACAGAAGAGCTTCTAATTTTTCCAAACAGCAAAGTGCCGATCGGTCAGCGCGCAGGCCTAATGCTGAAACGCATAAATAGCGGGTAAACCAAGTAGTTGCGTTAGCTCATCTAATGCAGTTTTAGATTCATCAATCAGACGTGGGTCAGCCAAATCGCTCTGCGCTAGTTGATCGCGATAATGACGTTCGGTCCATGCCATCAGCGTTTCGTATAGTTGATCTGTAAACAGGACACCCGGGTGAATCGCTGCTAGCTCATTTTCATTTAGTGCCACGCGCAAACGAAGACATGCTGGGCCACCTCCGTTTTTCATACTTTGTTTTAAATCAAAGCTCATGACTTCTGCAATCGGATTATCCGCTTTAACAAGACGCTTCAAATAGGCGGCAACTGAAGGTGTAGAGTCGCACTCTGATGGCACGACTAAGGCCATTTTGTCATCCGAAATACTTAATAGCTGACTGTTAAACAAGTAGCTAGAAACCGCATCTGCAAGCGGAACTTCACTCTCAGGCACTAAAATAACTTTCAGCTCTGTATCCCCAAGCTTTTTCTGCAACTCAGCAAATACCTGATCTTGATTCAAGAAAGCTTGTTCATGACAGAAAAATACATCTCTATTTCCTACAGAAATAACATCGTTATGAAACACGCCAGCATCAATCGTGCTTGGCTTTTGCTGAGCGTATACAACGTTCGCATCATCTAACTCGTGCAATCGTGCAACGGCTTGGCAAGCCTCTAAAGTTTGACGTGCAGGATATCGCTTAGGTTTTAATTCCGACTCATTAAATGCGGTCCGACCGTATGCAAAAAGTTGCACGCCGCGCTTGTCATACTCTGAGCAAAAGCGCGTGTGATTTGCAGCGCCCTCGTCGCCTAACTGACTCACACTAGGCAAAGCAGCATGATGCGCAAAAAAGCTCTCATTACAAAAGATCGCTTGGAGCATACGACTCGTTGTTTTGTGTTCAATCGCTCGGTGGAGCTTGGCGTTCAAATTAGCCGCCGTGAAATGTACTCGTCCATCACGGCTATCAGCACTTGGAGACACCGTTGCGGCATTCGCCGTCCACATGCATGAGGCAGAATACACCGATCCCAAAATTACAGGAGCTTCTTTGGCTGCACGCGCAAGCACTTGCGCATCGCTACCCGCGAAACCAAGTTGTCGTAACAAATCAATCTCAGGGCGATGGTGAGGCAATAAAATACCTTGCTTCAATCCTTTGTCGGATAAGGCTTTCATTTTCGCCAAGCCTTGCTGAGCTGCCAACTTAGGGTTAGATACATCTTTTAGGCTTTGCTCTGAAGCGATGTTGCCAAACGACAAGCCAGAATAATTATGAGTAGGACCCACAAGCCCATCAAAATTTACTTCATATGCCTTCATTGCTTACCTCTGCTCATCCATTGCGATTTACGTAGTTAAGAACTTATTAAGGTTTCAAAGTCATACCGGGCGATAATGTTGCCGGTACATTTGCTTGTTTAGATTCCATTGATGCAACAGGATACGCGCAATAATCTGCTGCATACAACGCACTTGCTCGATGGTTGCCACTCTCACCGATACCACCAAATGGTGCAGCACTGCTTGCTCCGGTAAGAGGCATATTCCAATTTACGATACCAGCACGGCTATCTAGCAAAAAGTCTTGCCATAGTGATTCGTTCTCACTAATTAAACCTGCCGCCAGTCCGAAACGCGTGGCGTTCGCTTGCTTGATCGCGTCTTCATAGTTCTCATAACGAATGACTTGCATCAAAGGACCAAAATATTCTTCATCAGGTACGTCAAGCCCCGTCACATCGACGATACAAGGACGCAGCATCGCTGGCACCTCATTATCTCTTGCGAGTTCCAATAAGGGTTTAGCGCCGATACTCAATAAATTCTGATAAGCCGACACGATACTTTGCGCTGCGCCTTCCGAAACCAGGCATCCCATAAAAGGCTGAGGTTCTGCATCAAATGCGCCAACCTGTAATGCGCGTGTTGAGCTAATTAACGAAGATACAAGCTGATCGCCGTACTCACCAGTCGGAATAAAAACGCGTCGAGCACATGTGCAGCGCTGACCAGCTGAGACAAAACTCGAAAATAATAAGTGATGGACAGTCGCCTCAATAGGGCTATCACGATCAACAATCAGTGGATTGTTGCCTCCCATTTCTAAAGCAAGGATCTTGGCGGGCTGACCTGCCCATTGTTGGTGAAGAATGGCTCCGGTTCTGGAGCTTCCTGTAAAAAACAGTCCATCTATATCCGGATGTTGTGCGAGCGCTTCACCGGTTAGTCGTTCGCCTTGGACGAGATTAATCACTCCTTCAGGTAAACCGGCCTCAATCCAAATTTCTAAAGTAATTTGCGCAACCAAAGGGCACTGTTCACTTGGTTTGAAGACAACCGTATTGCCGGCTAATAACGCAGGCACAATATGTCCGTTTGGTAGATGGCCAGGGAAATTATAAGGTCCAAAAACCGCGACAACACCATGCGGCCGATGCCTTAAAGAAGACAAGCCTGCTGGCAATTCCTTACTTGAATGTCCTGTACGATCTAAATAGGCCTGCTGAGAAATAGCGACCTTGCCAACCATCGCGCCGACTTCGGTTCTCGCATCCCACAATGGCTTGCCTGTCTCTTTACCGATCGCGATCGCTAACTCTTCACTGCGTGCCTGAAGGCATTCTTTAAACTTTTCTACTAAAGCCACACGTTCATCGAATGCGGTGCGCCCCCAACTTGAAAACGCTTCTCTCGCCGCTTCAACAGAACGCGATACATCATCGCTATTTGCGCTATTTGCCTGCCAAACAAGCTCACCATTAAAAGGATTATGGCTAGCTAACGATGGTCCTGAACAGTGATGCCACTGTCCTGCAATGAAAGCTCCTAATTGGCTCATAGCTTTATCCTAAATATAACGAAGTGGGACAGCTCTAAGCTCAGCTTGATCATCGATATTCAAAGCATCGAATTGTTCTGAACTTAGTCTTATATGATCAGCGTGAATCTGATCTTTACTGACAAGAATTGTACGGAAATGTTCCATCCGCCGATTAGACACAACCCAATCGTCACGGGCACCAATTTCAGCGTCATAGTTAGTATCTACGCGATAAGGCAAAAGCACACTTTCACTAACGCCGCGCACATCTTCAACGAAGCTCTCAACGACTGGGCCACCATCGAAAATGTCTATCAATTGATTGAAATGAAAACCCTCTTTCTTGAGCATTTCTAATGCTGGACGCGTGTTGTCATGCGTTTTGCCAATCACTGCACGCGCCTCTTTAGTAAGAGAGAACAAATAAATGGGGTACTTGGGCATCAGCTCTGCGACTAATTCTTTGTTACCAAGCCCGACTTGATAATCCGCTAAAGAAAATTCCATTTGAAAAAACTTCTTACCTAAGGATTCCCAAAATGGAGAGATGCCATTCTCATCAGAGTAGCCACGCATCTCTGCAATCACTTTTTCACTAAAATACTCTTTGAACTCGGCTAAAAAGAGAAGGCGACACTTCGACAATAAACGACCATTGTTCCCTGACCGCGCGCTAGCATCTAAAAACAGTGTGCACAGTTCAGACACTCCGGTTAAATCATTCGATATCACGAGCATGTCGTTTGATGTATGCACACCAATTTCTCGTGAAGCGTGAATAACTTTTGAGATTCTATAATTGTACCAAACCTGTTCGAGGCCAATGGCTGCTTCAATAGCACTGACTCCGACCACCTTTCCTGTCTCGGTATCCTCAAGAGCAAAAACATAGTTTCCGCGTTCTTTAGGTTGAGAGCAGCGAAAAGAGCGTACCGAATTGAAAATCCGTTGCTCTAGCAAAGGGGGATTTTTAGGTAAAGTCGTCACGCCGACTCCAGCCCCTTCAGCTAGGTCAACAAGCGCTTGCAGATCATGACCATGGATAGGTCGAATCACCATCATTGAGTTACTCTCCTAAGACAGAAAGCTACTAAAGAGCACTGAAGAAATATTCAGCGCCACCATTCAAATTCAAGGCAGATATATCAGATTGACTAACACGGACCACGTCATGAGTGCCCCCAGGCAAAGGAACAAGTCCGCATCGAAAATCTTCAAACTGATCGTTACAGACTAAATGTGGTGACCCAGCCGTTACCTCACCAATATGCGTGGTTTTTTGATGTGCTTGATTGAAAGTGCGCAACTTTTCAAGGCGACCCAATAAAACCGGGCCGCCATCAAAAATATCGACAAATGAGGATGTCTTAAATCCTTCATTCATTAACAAAGAATGAACCGGCTCAGCATGCTGATCATATTTTCCTAATACGGCTTGAGCTCGCTCAGACAGCATCGTCACGTAGATTGGGTGCGCGGGCATCAGCTCTGCAAGAAAAGTACGACTCTTTGTCGCGACATGATAATTCGCATTTGCGAAATCCATGTTGAAGAAATTTCGTCCTAAATCATCCCAAAATACAGACTGCCCTTTTTCGCCATAAACACCCTGCAATTCAACGACAACCTGATCACTAAAGTACTCGGCAAATTGACGCATAAACATCAACCGAGCACGCGCAATGAGTTGAAAACAATCTGTATCAACCAAGTCATCGCGTATAGCCAATGAACACAAGACATTTCGGCCGGTCAACTCATGCGTTAAATGCAAGACAGACACTGGCGTATGAATGTCAAATTCTTCTGAGGCATGAATAAGCTCACCCAAACGATAGTTATAAAACGGTCGCTTAAGTTCGTTATTCATAGCAATACCCGAACAGGCAACAAGCTCTCCTGTTTGAGTATTTTCTAGAACAAATAAAAAGAACTTCCCCTCATCGCTGGGCGAATTTGGGGACTGAAAAGAACGCATTGATTGTTCAATGCGCTCCGCTAATCGAGCTCGTTTCCGAGGAAGAGACGCTATTCGTGCTTGGTTATCACGAACTAGCGATTCAATACTGCTTAGATCATCAAGTGTGCATGGACGCACTAGGTGCATTCTACACCTCCGTATTAACGAATTCCCTTACAGCCGTTCTAAGTAAAGCCATACCTTCATCGATATCCTTGTCCGCGATAATCAATGATGGCGCTAAGCGAAGTACATTTGGACCTGCGATCAAGGCCATCAAGCCTTGCTCCATCGCTTTAGCCATAATGTCTTTCGCTTTACCTTGATATTTCTCATTCATCTCGCAGCCAATTAATAAGCCGCAACTTCTAATCTCTTTAAACACTTGGAATTCAGCATTAATCTCTTCCAAAGCATTCACAAAACGTGCGTTCTTTTCTGGGACCTGCTCGATCACTTTTTTCTCTTCAAGCTCGAGCAATAATGCTTCTGCCACGGCACATGCCAAAGGATTACCGCCGTATGTACTACCGTGCGTTCCAATGCCAAAACTTTGAGCAATACTTTCGGTCGTAAGCATCGCCGCTACCGGAAAACCACCACCAAGAGACTTTGCGGTCGTAAGAATGTCAGGCATCACGCCATACTTCATATACGCATAAAGCTCACCAGAACGTCCGACACCCGTTTGAATTTCATCAAACACTAATAGAGCATTGTGCTTATCACACAAAGCGCGTAGACCTTTAAGAAACTCAGGATCAGCCGGCATCACACCGCCCTCACCTTGCACTGGCTCGATCACAACCGCGCAGGTTTTATCTGAAATCACCGCTTCAACACTAGCTAGATCGTTATAGTTCGCGTGCGTAATACCGCCAGGAACAGGCTCAAACCCTTCCGTATATTTAGCTTGGCCTCCTACAGAAACTGTGAACAATGTACGGCCATGAAAACTGCTGTAGAAAGATAGAATTTCGTTTTTATCTTCGCCGTAGTGATCATGCGCGTATTTACGCACTAACTTAAATGCAGCTTCATTTGCCTCTGCTCCTGAGTTCGCAAAGAACACTCGTTCTGCAAATGTTCGTTCTGTCAGCAAGCTCGCTAAACGCAACGCTGGTTCATTTGTCATCACATTACTGACATGCCATAGCTTCTCAGCTTGCTCTTTTAAGGTGCTAACAAGTCTCGGATGCGTATGCCCTAAAGCACTCACTGCTATGCCGCCCGCAAAATCAATATACTCACGACCGTTTTGATCCCAAACACGAGAACCGGCCCCTTTAACAGGAATCACGGCCGAGGGTGCGTAATTCGGCACCATTACTTGATCAAAAACACTTCTATCTAATGGAGTATTCTCAGACATATTTATCTTCTACCTATCATTGTCAATCGCCGTCTTACAAGCCCAGTAAAAGCGACGAGTTGTAACGCTGCACTAAAGATAGCGCAAATATAAAAAATCAGGCGATTTACCACATTAAATCGTCAGGGATTTGATAATCCTTATAAGGATCATCTTCATCAACTTCTTGAGATGCCTTTTCGTTCAACACAACAACAAACTCTGGCTTGCGTTGTTTAATTTTTTCTGCGACTTGGCTGGCTACCACTGCATAACTTTGTGCATCGCGCACGATAGAAAGTCGCCCTTTGGCTAAAGCTGTTTGACTAGCCTCATCGACATAGAGTTTTTGAATTTTGGAACCATCTGCGAATTGGTATCCTAACTCACCATCAACACTCAACTTATTGACCGAGATCAATTGTTTGACCTGCGCGATAATTTCGCGCTCTTTTAACTCTTCATTGCGCTCTGCGTTAAGTTCGCGATCTCTCTCCGCTTTCGCTTGACGCTCTTGGTCTAGACGTTGCTTCTTCTCGTTTGCCTCAGACTCCAAGCCCACTCTACCCTTTTGCTTTTTAGTCTTTCTTTGTTCTTGCTTAATGGCTTTGGCTTTCTTTTTGTCTACCAAACCCGCACCCAACAACTGCTCTTGCAGGGACTTAGCCATTTTTTGACTCCTAACAATCCATCAATAAGAAATGATATGTGCATCAAATTAAACGCACCAACTACACAGTCTTCCAGATTAAACCTTGATCTCGATCTCAGTTAGAAAGGCTTTATGTTTAAAAACGTAACAGAATGTACGATCCGCCACACAGAAGTGTAACAGGGTCTATACTGAGCGTGAGAAAAAAAAATTTTGTGACCTCGAGTCACCCATATTTTTAGCAACCTGTAGTTGTTTGTTGCTCATAAAACGATAAGACATCGCAATGGAGAAACAGCTATGAATTATGAAGCTGCAAAGGCATATTTATTAGGAAAACCAGAAGCAAGGGAAGACTATCCTTTTGGGCCTCCGGTGTTAGTACCTAAAATTAAAGGTAGCATGTTCGCCACCTTAACCAAGCAAGATGGGATTCCTCACATGAATCTCAAATGCGACCCTCACCACGCCGAAGAACTTCGAGATATGTATGAATCGATTGTTCCTGGGCATCACATGAACAAGACCCATTGGAATACACTCATCTTAGATGGAAGCATTCCAGAGTCTGAAATCGAGCGGCTAATCGATCACAGTTATTCACTCGTTGTGAAGAAACTGAAAAAGTCTCAGCGTAAGCTGTTAGAAGAAGACTACGAAACTGACGAACTCTATAAGGAACTTGAGCTACAAATTGTGGCTTAATCAATTCAATAAAAAAGCACCCGGTATAAAGGTGCTTTTTTATTGCCTAAACATTTTCATTAAGGGATCAGCTTTCCTAGCACCATTGTCCAATACACTTCATAATCGGCATTGTCTGCGATGTAGACGGCCACACCGCCTTCTTCATAATTTGGACTCATGATCGCTGAACAATGGCTCGGGCTATTTAACCAACCTTGCATGACAGACGGCACGGTATAGAAGCCCGCGGCGATGTTTTCACCTACCATGGTCCAGTTGTAGCCCGCTTGAGTTGCTCGACTACCGACACGCAAACCATTTGAACCAGTATGACTGAAGAAATTATTGGTACCCATATCTATTGAATGCGCTAAACCAGCATCTTCTAACTGGCAATTCCAAGTCACCGCACCAACCGCGGGGTAATAATCCTGTCCGCAAAATCTTGCTTGTGAACGCGCCTCATTCAAAGCAACCAATAGCTCGTCATCTAACTCACTGGTTAAGCAACTTGGATTTTCGATACTAGCCGTTTGCCCTTGAGAAACAGCACCCGTTTGACTGAGGTTGTGTACTTCGACACTTTGATCTTGTGCACCAGATGAACACGCTGCCAGTAAAGTAAGACTTGCAAGTAAAGAAGTAGGCTTTAGGGAATTTTGAATCTTAAACATCGCTTAAAGGTATTAATACATGAATACCCTTAAGTTCAGCACTACTAACGAAAACCTTCCGTTGTTACCCCGTATGCTTTTGTAAATTGCTAAGGGGCTAAATAGCCAACGCGTGACAGATTGTTAAACAATGTTGCATGGACTTCTTTAGCATTCAATTACGCCTAAAAATCAACGTCTAAGTTAACTAAAGAATGAGAACCAACCCTCAACCCCACCAAATCAACACTCACCCACTAAAATAACAAGCGAAAAGCGAACAGTAAGCATAAAAAGTACGCCTTCAGATTTATCGAATAAGCTCACGTAATGGCAGACTTAGCTTCCAATGTCGACAGTGTGGAAGTCGGCCATTTATAAATATGGACTTTCCCCAAAAAAATTAAATTCAAGTTTTGGATAACAATAAAAACCATAATTAGGTGACTGAAATGAAATTTACTATGAAAAAAATGGCCGCTTTCCTAGGTGGCGCAGTTCTTTCTGCAAGTGCGAGCGCATATGACAACATGTATGTATTTGGTGACAGCTTGTCTGACTCTGGCAACTTAACGGAAGTATTCCAATCGCCAGTTGAAGTTAAGTTCACCAATATTTCTCCGTTCACGGGACAAGCAACGATCGCAACCGATGCGCTTGCTGCAGGTCTGGGTTTAACAAACAACCCGTCAAAGTGGTTGCTAGGCCAAAACGTCGGCACTAACTATGCTGTCGGAGGCGCTGCCGCAATCCCATCAGATCCTAACAACGACACGAGTCTTCCAATCCAGATTGGCGCGCACTTGTTGTCGACTGGTGGTGTAGCAGATGCAAACGGCCTATACGTTATTGTTATCGGTGGTAACGATTTGAACGCTGCTGCGCAAATTCGTGCACAAGGCGTATTTACAGCTCCAGGTGCAGAACGTCAGGCAGCTCGCAAAGGATCTAAGGATCGCGTTGACGCAGCAGTAGATGTAATCAGTAATCAAATCCAAACCTTGATCGCGACTGGCGCAACAGCTATCGCGGTAGCAGACGCTCCAGATATCAGCAAAACACCTCTTCTTAGAGCAAATGTTAACGACCTGTATCAAGCAGCTGTAGCATCAGGTAATCCCCAAAACGAACGTCGTGCTCTTGAGTACCCAGAAAAAGTGTCAAGTCTTGTGGATCGTTTCAATCGTAAACTTCGTAAATCAGTTCGCAATATTGAAGCAGCAACAGGTATTGATATTATTGAATACTCACTACAAGACTTCTTAGATCGTACAATTGAAGAAGGTGAAGAAGCCGGTTTGAACACAACAACTCCTTGTGTTGAATCAGTACCCGCACTTGCTGATTGCTCAGCATTTGTTTTCTCTGATGGTTTCCACCCAAGCAGTACCGTTCACACGCAAGCTGGTCAAGAATTTCTTGAAGCTGTATTGAGCCAATAATCCGCTCTTGGATTGGGATCAGAGTGAAAAAACTCTGACCCCAATCTATATTCATATCCGTTTACCTTTGCCCTAACACCGATAGAGCTGCAACACGATAGGCTTCTGCGAGTGTTGGATAGTTAAAAATATTCTCTACAAAAATATCAACAGGGCTGTCGGATAGCATCGCCATCTGACCAATATGAACGAGTTCCGTAGCCCCTTCACCAACTATCTGAACACCCAAGATTTTCTTCCCTTGTTCATCGCAAATGATTTTCAACAAACCATCTTCTATACCACTGATCTGACCTCGAGAAATCTCTTCAAATTTGGCAACACCGACAATGACATCACCCTTGGCTCTAGCCTGTTGTTCAGTGAGCCCAATGCCTGAAATTTCAGGAATGGAGTAAATACCTGCTGGAATGAAATCTGCCATTTTACCAACGCTAATACCTAAGGCATTTCGACTTGCACGGCGCCCCTGCTCCATCGAAGCCGAAGCCAAAGATGGCGGGCCAATTACATCACCAGCCGCGTATATATTGGAAACACTACTTCGTAACTCGTTGTCTACCTGAATATGCCCTTGATTGGTCAACACCACGCCTGCTTTATCAAGACTCAAGCCTGATACATTGGCAACACGGCCTGCTGCCACAAGTAGCTTTGAGCTGCGATATTCTTTCCCATTAGCACATGAGACAACTACTTCAGAAACACCGTTCCAAGCGACAGAGCTAACTTCCGTCTCACCCACCCATTTGCCACTCATTTCGGCAAAAGTACCCATAAAACGCTCAATAAGATCTTCGTCCATAAAGCCAAGTGGGCGCTCATAACGATCAATCATCATCGCCTTGACTCCGAGTGCCTGAAATATCGAGGCATACTCGCTGGCAATGACACCACCACCCAAAACGATCAAACTTGGAGGCAAGTACAACATGCTCAGAATTGAGTCGCTATCTAGGATATTCTCATGATCAACGGGGATATTTTCAGGATGACGCGGAACAGAACCCGAGGCAATGACAAAGGTTTGCGCTTCAATTAATTCGGTAGACCCATTCGGTGATTCAAGACTAAGCGTGTTGGCATCAACGAAATGAGCGCGCCCATGCAGACGCGTAATCATATTTCGCTCTATTTGATTCACCATGAAGGTATCATGCGATTGAACGACAGCATTTAGACGGTCGATCAAAGTAGCCATTTCGGTGTCTTCAGCGACCTCGAAATTACAAAGCGTCGCGTTTTCACGCATCTTTTTCACACGTAAGGCATTTTCCCTCAGAGTTTTACTTGGAATAGTGCCTCGATGAACACATGCGCCACCTAAGAATTTGTCCTGTTCGATAATAGCAACCGACTGATCGGCTTTTGCTGCTTGAACCGCTGCTTTCTGCCCAGCTGGGCCACTACCAATAACGACAACATGAAAGCTCTTCATTGCTGCTTAGCCCTCACTGTTGAGACGATGTGATCACGTTTACTCAAGACATCGTTGAGCGCATCGGTGTATAAATTTAGCGTTGAAAAAATGGCTTTTGCTTTTAAAGGTTCTAAATCTTGATCTTCTAAACTCGCTTTGGCGAGCAACGATGCAGCCTGTACCAATGCACATTGGGTTTGATACTTTTCTGATTGAGAAGGCGTCTGACTAAATAGCGCAACATCACACACTGCCTCTGGTATCTCCCACGCTTTATTAATCTCTTGTCCGAATAGAGGATGAAACACGTCCTCTAATTCCAATACCTGAGCTGGCGTCAATTTGAGCTGTTCGGCGGAGCTCATGTCTGAATAGAATTGCAAAAATGCGGGTCTACCTATGCCATGCAAAAGGCCGCATAAAAATGCTGTTTCAACACTCTCTTGAAGCGCTCGCGCCAGCTCTTTCGCCCAAATAGCGCAACAAAAACCGTGCTGTGAAATGGCAACAAGTCGATCTTCAAATTTTGGTGCATTAAAAAGCTTCGCGTTTAAGGCGATCCCCTAAGATATTTCGCATATCGCGTTTAGACCCAAGCGCGCGATGGCTTGCTGCAATGAGACCATTGAAGCATTTGGTGTATAAAGTGGTGAATTAGCAACACGGATGACGTGCCCCGCCAGCGTAGTGTGGCGTTGAATTAAGTCCGCTAAGGTCGCTGCGTCAGTGTCTGGAGACTTTGCGAGACGCATAACGTCCGTTGCGATTTTGGGAAAGAGCGGCACATCAACAGCGCCTTTTCTCAGCAGCTTGAGTATCTGTTTACCCACTTCGCGCAAGTCGGCAGATAACTCGAATATCGCATCGTCTTGTTGTTCTTCCGTAATCAACGTCGGGCCTCGCTTGGACTAAAACTGAGCTGAGTTTAGTCCAAGTTTTCGACTACGCGTTTATCTACCTAAAATTTTCGCTAAACGTTTTCTCGACAAGACACCTTCAAGCTCTCCCTCCTCACTGACTACAGCTAAAGGGTGACTAGTGTCGAGTGTTTCAGGAATAACTTCTTCTAGAAGAGAGTCAGGTGAGATCTCAACCGTTTCTTCAAAGTACTCGTCAGTCAGAGGCTCTGAACTACATACGTCTTCGCTATCAACAGCTTGCTCCAAGGTCTCTTGCAGAACAGTTCCCTCAAAGCCATCATCCGATTCAACGTAGGCATAGTCTTTCGGCATATTACGCATTTGCTCTAAGGCCTCGCCGATCGTAGTTGCAGTAATACGATTCATTGGCGATTTCATCACGTTTTCAACAGTCAGAGCACGTGCTCGATTCACGTCTTGCACAAACGCTTCTACATAGGCGTCAGCGGGTTGCAGAAGAATTTCACTAGGCTCGCCGACTTGAACCAGCTCACCATCTTTGAGAATCGCGATTCGATCACCAACACGCAAGGCTTCGTCCAAATCATGGGTAATAAAAACGATTGTCTTGTGGAGTTTTTCTTGCAGATGAATCAATTGATCCTGCATCTCGCTTCTAATCAGAGGGTCCAATGCAGAAAAAGCCTCGTCCATCAACAATACATCTGGGTCGGTGCACAAAGCTCGCGCTAGACCAACACGTTGCTGCTGACCGCCTGAAAGCTGTGATGGGTATAGTCCCTCATACCCTTCTAAACCGACGTCAGCTAACCATTGTTTAGCCTTCTGTAGTCGCTCAGCTTTCGCAACGCCCTGTGTTTTCAAACCAAAGGCGACGTTATCGATCACCGAATTATGGGGTAACAAACCAAAGTGCTGAAACACCATCGACATGCGTGTTCGACGAAATTCCTGAAGCTGTTTCGCATCAAGCTTCATCACGTCGTCACCATCAAACATGATCTGCCCTGCACTCGGTTCAATCAGACGGTTAAAGTGACGAATTAAGGTCGACTTTCCAGAACCAGAAAGCCCCATAATTACGAAGATCTCACCCCGTTTGATCTCCATGTTAATGTCTTTAAGACCAAGCGTATGTCCAGTTTTTTCAAGAATCTCTGCTTTGGTTTTCCCCTGTAAAACAAGATCCATATGTTTTTCAGCTTGATCACCGAAAAGCTTGTAGAGCGATTTAATTTCAATGAAGGTATCACTCATGTTCATTGCTGCCCCCCAAGATGTGCTTGAGAGCGTTTCGCATACGCTTGAGATACCCGATCAAAGATGATTGCCAGCACCACGATCGCGATACCGTTAAATAAGCCCAAAGCAAAGAACTGGTTGTTAATCGAACGCAAGACCTGCTGCCCTAAGCCTGCAACACCAATCATTGATGCTATCACGACCATTGCCAGCGCCATCATAATAGTTTGATTTACTCCGGCCATGATATTTGGCATCGCTAGAGGAAGCTGAACCTGAAATAGCTTTTGATACGAGGTCGTGCCAAAGGCGTCTGCTGCTTCTAATACTTCTTTATCTACGAGACGAATACCCAAGTTTGTTAAGCGAATAACAGGAGGAATGGCATAAATAATAACGGCGATCATTCCGGGGATTTTACCGATGCCGAGTAGCATCACCACTGGGATCAAGTACACGAATGCCGGCATTGTTTGCATGACATCAAGTATCGGTGTGAAAACCGATTGAATACGATCAGAACGCGCCATCGCGATACCAATAGGAATACCAATAATGATCGATAACAAAGTACTGACGGTGATAATGCTTAAGGTACTCATGGTGTCTTCCCACATACCAAACAAGCCGATCCCGTATAGTGCAAGTGCAACAGCAAGTGACAATTTCCACGAGCGTGCAGCTAAATGACAAATAGCAACAATTACCGCAATCACAATCGGCCATGGGGTTGCTAACAATAATTTCTCAAACCAAATTAGAAACTGAAGAAGGGGTTCGAAAAAGGCCTCGATACTCTCACCATATTCACGTGAAAAACTTCGATAACCTTGATCGAGGGATTTCCTCAACTCAACCATCGTTTCACGGCTCAGTTCAGGAAACTCCGTCCAAAAAGACATATAAACCTCGAAATAAAGGGAAATAAAAAAGCCGCTATTAAAAGCGGCTTCGGGGTACTTACTTATTAATCAGTGTCGCTTTTACTTTCTCAGCGATTTCTGGCGCAACCCATGCAGTCCATGTTGCCGTGTCAGAAATAAGGAAGTGCTCTGCGGCTGTTGCACCGTCGGCTTGATTGTCTTCCATCCAAGCCAATAGCTTGTTCATTTTTGCGTTGGTAAACGCACGCTTTGCAACATACTCAAAAGCTTCTGGAGCGCGTTCAGCGAAACCTGATGTCGTGACAGATTGAACAGCTGCAGGTGGGTACATCGTCGGTTTTGGTTCTGCACATTCTGCTTGTGTGATACAAGCTTTGTAGTGATCAACGTCTACACCAGAACCGAAATCTACTTTCACCATATCGTACTTACCAAGTACAGCAGTTGGCGCCCAGTAATAACCGAACCAAGCTTCCTGACGCTCGTAAGCTTTTGCAATCGCCCCTGATAATGCCGCGCCAGAACCTGGATCAACCACTTTGAATCCTGCGCTTTCTAAATCAAGCGCTTTGAACAAGTTTTCACCCGAGATTTGACAGTTCCAGCCAGCTGGGCAACCCATGAACATCGCTGCGCTTGGATCTTCTGGGTGTTTAAACAATGCAGCATTCGCTTTCACGCCTGCGATTGTTGCAAGGCTAGGATCTTGGTCAACCATGAACTTCGGCACCCAAAAACCTTCTTCACCACCGTCAGACAAAGAATTGCCCGCATACTTTAATCGACCTTCTGCAACACCTTTGTCGAGAGGTTCGCGCAGACCATTACTCCAAAGCTCTGGTGCAATATCTGGCTCACCTTTCTCGATCATTGATGTGCCTGTTGGCATTGTGTCACCCGCCACAAGTTGCGTATCGCACCCGTAACCATTCTTGAGAATGTAACTATCTACATGCGCCATCAACGCAGCAGAGTTCCAGTTCATCTCAGCAATAGTCACTGATCCGCATTCATTAGCTGATGATGCTGATGCCGATTCTTGAACAGAATTAGTTTCTTCAGAGTTGTTACCACCACAAGCTGAAAGCAAAGCTGCAGCAGAAAGCGCAGCGACAAGAGACTTCTTCATTTTGACCCCTTTCGATTGATTTGTATTTGATTGTTATTCTGTCTTTTAACCCTAACATAGCTACGACAGGTTTCCAAAGACGAACCCTAATGCTGCAGCAAAAGGCATGTTTATTATTCAAATAATAAAAAGCCCCACCTTGAGACTATCAAAGCAGGGCTGTAACGAATCGTACCTAGACTATAAAACTACATCGTTTCCATTTTGAGGAAATCAGTGAATAGCGTCCAGCTTTGGATATCCGCTCTTTCTTGATACTTTTCCGAACCAAATACAGTGAAGGCATGAGGCGCGCCGCCATAAGTCACCATTTCATGATCCACCTTCGCAGCCTCAAGCTCATCCGCTAGATTCGCGAAATCTGACATTGGAATAATCGAGTCTGCCGTACCATGCATCACAAGAACTGAGCCCTTTGTATTGCTGTAGCCTTGCCCTTCTGGGGTCGTCAAACCACCGTGAAAGCTAGCAAATCCTTTTAGTTCGGTACCTGATCTCGCCAGTTCTAACACGGCTGCGCCACCGAAACAGTAGCCCATCGCAACGGCATTACTCGTATCAGCACCAAGCTCTTTTGCTTTAGCTAAACCTGCTTGCATGATTGCGCGCATTTTCTCGCGATCTTTGTATAGCTCACCAGTATGCTGTTTTTTATCAGCCGCTTCCGTTGGACGCACGCCTTTACCAAATAAATCGACAGCAAATACTGAGTAGCCAAGTTCGTGCAGCATTTCGCTACGCTTAACTTCGTATTCAGTTAGGCCATCCCAGTCGTGAATCAAATAAACTAACGGTGCATCTTTATTATCGCCTACAACAAAGTAGCTTTCATACGCTGTGCCATTCAACTCAAAATCAACATTTTTACCGGCGTGCTTCATACCGTGCCCATCAGCCACAGCAACACTAGCACCTATTGAAACAGCTACCGCAGCAGCCCCGACCAACCCACGAGAAATATTCATAGTCACCCCTTTTATTTCGATTGCGTTTTATATCGTTTTCGATTCAAGTATCTGCGCTTCATTGTCAGCCACTTGCTTTAGACCAAATTTTGCTACGCAGTTAGATTCTACTTAGATGACTATTTTTCATGCAAATCACCTCATTTGAGGGCGATCTGACAAAAAAAATGATTTGCAACGAATTTTCCGAACAAATGTGATCCATTGTTAAACGCCCCCCCGTAACCCGACCCGAGCGCTCATAAAAATCGAAGTTTTTTATCAAGTTGTGAAAGATAAGAACAATTTTAGTCAAGGGAGTTCGCTTCGCGTCTCCGAACAATTTAAGGAATTTACCATGAGCATGATTAGCTTTGGCACCAACGTGAAGCGCTGGGCGCCTTTAATGATTCTGGGTGCAATCCCATTCATTTCTGCATGTAGTGACAGTGATGACAGCCCTGCTGCAACACCATCGATCACAGACATTGCGTCTTCTACACCTAACTTCTCAAGTCTTGCGACAGCCGTCACTGATGCCGGTCTTGCAGGCACATTGGATGACGATTCAGCCGAACTTACAGTGTTTGCGCCAAATAATGACGCGTTCACTGCGCTACTTGACAGCAACATGAGCTGGGACGAACTCAGCGACATCCCACTTTCTACCTTATATAGTGTTCTCAAATACCACGTTGTCGGTTCAGAAATTAACGCCGAGGCAGCAGTCGCAGCAGCAGGAGGTTCAGTAACTTCTCTTCTAGGCGAGGACATCGATGTAAGTCTTAGCGGAGACGATCTATTCGTTGAGAACGCACAAGTGATCGACACAGACATCAACGCATCTAACGGCATCATCCATGAAATTGATGCAGTCATGGTTCCAATGACTCTTCCTACTGAAAACATTGCGACATTAGCTGGGACAGCTGGCCTGGCTTCTTTAGTCGCAGCAGTTGGCAGTGCTGAAATGTCTGTGGCAGATGCTCTAACTGATGCAGATGCTACGTTAACCGTATTCGCACCTACCGATGCAGCGTTTGCTGATTTCCTTAGCGCTAACGGCTTTGCAGATGTTGACGCAATCCCTGACGACCTACTAACACGCGTTCTTAACTATCACGTAGTTCCTGGTTTCGTTCCTTCTGAAGCAGCAACAAGCCTCGTGTCTGGTGGCATGCCGATGGCAGATACAGCCTTAACAGACACTCAAATTTCACTCTCCCTAACCGGGTCAACGCTATACGTAAACAACGCTGCAGTTACATCAGCTAATAACCTAGCAACGAATGGTGTTGTCCACGTTATCGATAAAGTTCTTCTTCCACCAGAACTTGCGATAGATACATCAGACGAGACAGACAGTATTGCTGCAATTGTTACAGCGGCAGCTGGCGCGTCTATGAATGCCGATCTAACAACTTTGCTAGCTGCTGTTACTGCAGCTGATCTAGCTGGTACTCTATCTGGTGCGGGTACATTCACTGTATTTGCTCCTACTGATGCAGCATTCGCGGCAGCAGGTTTCGATGAAAATAACATTGGTGCCGTCGAAGGTTTGCAAGATATTTTGCTGCAGCACGTTTTGGGTTCAGAGGTCAGTGCATTGGCAGCATACGCAGCTAATGGCTCTGACGTTGCAACACTTCGAGAAGGTTCATCAGTGTCAGTAGAAATTTCAAATGGTGATTTGCTGATTGAAGGCGCTAAAGTAATCGAAACTGATATTAAA